>JAHJRX010000030.1 GCA_018830565.1 bacterium
AAACATATAGGTAGTCTCTGAAAATAGCTTATTTATGTGGCGATTATTAGAACATTGGATATTGTCTTAGGAGAGATTGACAGATAAAATGGCAAACATATAGGTAGTCTCTGAAAATAGCTTATTTATGTGGCGATTATTGGAACATTGGATATTGTCTTAGGAGAGATTGACAGATAAAATGGCAAACATATAGGTAGTCTCTGAAAATAGCTTATTTATGTGGCGATTATTGGAACATTGGATATTGTCTTAGGAGAGATTGACAGGTAAAATGGCAACTTTAGGTAAGGGCAATCAAGATACTAATATAGAGATTTTTCATAAATATTATAGACAGATATAAGTAAAGATGAAGCTAAAAGAAGTAAAAGAGATTTTAAAGGCTGAGACAATAGGGGTTGTTAATTTAGAAATAGAAATAAAAGTAGGTTGTGGATCTGATTTAATGAGCGATGTCTTGGCTTTTATTAAGCCAGAAGCTCTTCTTCTTACTGGATTGATCAATCCTCAGGTAGTTCGAACTGCAGAGATGGTAGATATAAAAGTAATTTGTTTTGTCCGAGGTAAAAATCCTCCTATTGAGACAATGGCCTTAGCCAAGGAAAAAAATGTTTCTCTTCTGAAGACAAAATTTTCTATGTATGAAGCTTGTGGAAAATTATATCAAAGAGGATTAGCTGGATCTTAATAGAAAAGGAGAGGAAATTAAGGCAATGGTTAAATGATCGAGAAGATTAGTATTGTTCATCAACTTGCTTATGATTTAAAAGTTGGTCAGGTGATGAAGAAAGAAGTAATTACGATTAGTCCAGATAGGACGATTATTGACTTACGGCAACTTCTTCGAAATTACCGAATTTCAGGGGCACTAGTAGTTGATCAAGATAAGTTAGTGGGCATTATTAGCCTAGAGGATTTTATTAAGTGTTTAAGTGATGGTGAAATGAATGCTCTGATCTCAGAGAAGATGACTTCAGTGGTAAAAGTGTTATATGAAGATGAGCTTCTTTCTAAGGCCATTAATGAATTTAATAAATTTAATTATGGAAGATTTCCAGTCCTGGCTCGGGAAAGTGGAAAATTAGTAGGCATTGTCACTAAAGGAGATATTGTTCGTGGGTTATTGCAAAAATTAGAGAGTGAATTTTACGAAGAAGAGGTGAAGCGATTTCGAGTGAGCCATATATTTGAAGATATTATGGCTCATAGAGTAAGTTTAGCCTTACAGTATGATATCACGGGAGGTGACTTTAAGAAAGCCGGAGAAGCTTCCAGCGCTCTCAAACAGACTTTGACCCGATTAGATATTCAAAAGCCGCTTATTCGAAAAATAGTAATAGCTAGCTATGAAGCAGAAATGAATATGGTTATTTTTACTAATAAAGGGCAAATGAAGGTTATTATTCAGCCAAAAGAGATTAAGATTAATTTTACAGATCAAGGACCAGGGATTATTGATCTTAAACAAGCGATGCAAGCTGGATTTTCTACGGCTCCAGCACGAATACGAGAGATGGGATTTGGGGCCGGAATGGGACTACCTAATATCCAAAAATGCGCTGATCAAATGGAGATAAGCTCAAAGGTAGGCAAAGGGACAACGATTGACCTTATCTTTAATATTAACTAAAGTGAAGTGTTATCTTAAAGATTATCAGAGTATCCGAGAAGCAAAACAAGGTATTGGAAATTATTTAGCTTTCTATAACCATGATAGACTACATCAATCTCTTAATTATTTAACTCCAGTTGAGGTTCATTTTAATTAAGAATAATTTAAGTGTAACTTAAAAAACCTAAAAAATTGTCTTGACAAATGGGTCCACCTCACCTGATCGTAAAAAAGCAAGGGAGAATTTGACTATTCTGTAGAGAGGAGGTTTTCTCATTATGAAAAAGCATCTTACCGGTTTGATCAAAAAGTTTGGAGACCATTATGTATCCCTATGTCTGGAATTAAATGTTTCAAGTCAAGGAGAAAGTATTGAAGAGGCAAAGCGTATGCTTGAGGAGGCATGTGAGGAGTATCTCTCTTATATGAATGATGAGGGGTTACAAGATCAGATGAAATCAGTCCCATTAGAGATATTACATGAATTTCTTGTAGAAGATGTAGATGTAATTCGTCCTTCACAAGACTGGACTTATTCTGAAAGTTTGTCCTTTGAGGTCTTAGCAAATGCCTAATGTAATACCAAAATGAAAATGTCCTAATCTGGCAAAATGAAAATGTCCTGTTTAAGGATGTAAAATATCCCTCAAAAAAGGAGGGAGAAATGGAAGAAAAGGACATTTTCGAAATGAGCAAAAAAGAGTGGGCAAGATT
>JAHJRX010000031.1 GCA_018830565.1 bacterium
AATCTTGCCCACTCTTTTTTGCTCATTTCGAAAATGTCCTTTTCTTCCATTTCTCCCTCCTTTTTTGAGGGATATTTTACATCCTTAAACAGGACATTTTCATTTTGCCAGATTAGGACATTTTCATTTTGGTATTACAGGTATCTTCTTTAATAGGAGGAGGAGAGGCGAAAGGTTATTTTCTACCTATCTTAAAGAGTAGGAATATTAGGGAAAGAATAGTTAAAAGATATCAACTTATAAAATTTTTCAAATTAGACGACCAAGAAGGAGCTCTTAAAATAGGGGAAGCAATAGAGGTTTTAAAAGGAATTACTACCATTACTCAAGAAAAAGAAGGATCTATAGTGGTGAAAGTACAGTTAAAAAGTCCAAGATTAGCGGCCGATATTGCCAATGCTTATGTTTTTGAATTACAAAATTATATCAACAATAGCTCTCTTTCGGTAGAAAGAAATAACCGGCTCTTTATTAAGGGGCAATTAGACAGTGCTTTAGAGAGTTTAAAACGAGCAGAAAACTCTTTTAAAGCTTTCCAAGAAGAACATCAAGCTATCTCTTTAGATATTCAAGTAGAAGAGACTATTAAGAAAGCGGCGGAGTTAAAAGCTCAAGTTATGTTAATAGAGGTTCAACTTGGAGTAATGAAGAGTTATGTTTCGCCTACCCATCCTGAATTTGAAAAAAAAGAGTTAGAGATAAAGGAGATAAAGAAGCAATTAGCTAAGATAGAAGCAGGTCAAGGAAATCCTGACCCTAATAAAGACCTATCAAGATCTAGTTTATCCATTATTCCTCTTCAAGAGGTTCCTAAAGTGAGTTTAGAATTATTAAGATTAAAAAGAAGTCTTGTGATTCAAGAAATGATCTATAAATTCCTTTTGGAAGAGTATGAAAAAGCTAAAATTTCAGAAGCCAAAGAAGCAATAAAAATAGAAGTTTTAGATAAGGCTACTCCTTCTTTTAAAAAAATAAAACCTAAAATAATATTAAATGTCTTATTAGCCGGAACAACTTCTTTATTCATAGGTATCTTTTTAGCTTTCTTTTTAGAATATCTTGAAAGACAAGGAATTAATATTTATAAAGTATTTTATGGTAGTAAAAAGGAGAAGGATGAGATATCTAATGATAGTCTCAAGTAGGGGGGAGTGAAAAAAGAAGCAGCTTAAGAGTCAAATTCATATCATCATTATTTCCTATGTCCGGTTTTCGTTAATAACTACTATAAGAGGGTAACTGTTTATGCAATTACTAAAGATGCTTTAAAATGAGGATAAGCTTAATTCTTTTTTTAACATTGGTAATTTCTTTATGCCAAATTACTTCTAATGCCAGCCAACCATTCTTAAAGATAAATGAAATTCATCTCGATCTTCTTTGTCTTGATAAATATCTTCAAATTGAAAATAATGATGGAAAAGTCAACCAAGAAGGCCAAAACTATAATCTTATTTTTAATACCCAGATTAATCTCTATAAAAATTTAGTGATCTATCTTAATCCAGAACTAAAGGAGGCCGGAGATTTAAATCTTCTTCAAGGTTACTTAAATCTTAAGTTAAGTAACTCCCAGATTACTTTAGGTAAAAAATCTCTTTGGTGGGGACCAGGGAAACATGGTTCGATGTTACTTTCTAACAATATAGAACCTTTCTTGCTTCTTAAACTTTCTAACGATCAGCCGATAATTTTACCATGGGCAGGGAAACTTTTAGGAGATATTAATTATAGTTGGCTTTTGACACGTCTTGAAGAAGAGAGAGTTATTCCTTATCCCTACCTGACTGGATTAAGAATTAATTTTTCTCCTTCTTTATCATTTAATTTTAGCTTAAATAGGGTAATAATCTTTGGTGGACAGGGAAGAGAAAGCTATTCTTTTAGTGACTACTGGAAGATGATCTTAGCTAGTCATGAGAACGAGCCAGGTAAGCTAAATAACAACCAATTAGCTGGATTTGACTTTACTCTCCAAGCTTCAAATATTAAGTTTATTAAATCTTTTTGGCCACGAGGAGAAGATCTCATTATCTATGGAGATTTTGTAGGAGAAGATGAAGCTGGTTCTCTTCCTTGTAAATGGGGGAGGTTAGGTGGAATTTCGTTAACTGCGTTAAAAAGGAGAGTTAATTTAACCTTAGAATATGCTGACAATAGCCTTAAAAACAGCCGGACTTACTTTTATACTCATGGAATTTATCAAAGTGGCTATACTTATCAGCAGAGAATTATTGGTCACCATATGGGAGGGGATGCTGAGGATTTTTATTTAAATCTAAGCTATCAACTAAGGAGATGTCTTTTAGAATTAACCTATGATCTAGAAAATAAAGGTCTTTCTCTAAGTAATATAGAAAAAAAGAAACAGTACTTAGTTAAGATAGGTGGCTTAAAAAGAGGAAACTTGGCCTTTTCTGCCAAGTATGGCTATCAAAGGATTAAAGATAAAAATAATTTACCCTCCCCTGAAGAAACTAATCAATTAATCTACCTTGAAGTTAAGTTGGCCTTTTTCTAGTCTTCTTGATCTTTCTTTTCATCAAATAAAGCTTCTACGAAATCTTCTGCCTTAAACTCAATTAAATCTTCAAATTTTTCGCCAATTCCTAGATACTCAATAGGAATCATAAATTCGTGGCTAATAGTGACTAAGATGCCTCCTTTAGAAGTCCCATCTAATTTAGTCATAATAAGGCCATCTATACCTACTTCTTGATGGAATAAAGATATCTGCCTTAAAGCGTTTTGACCGGTATTAGCATCTAATATTAATAGGACCTTGCAAAGACCAATTTCCATCTTTTTCTGGCAAATATTCTTTATCTTTTTAAGTTCCTTCATTAAGTTGGCTTGGTTATGCATTCTTCCAGCCGTATCAATAATCACTACCTCTATGTTTCTAACTTTAGCAGCTGTTAAAGCGTCAAATACTACAGCGCCAGGATCAGCTCCATCTTGATGTTTTACCAAGTCTATCTCTAAATTATCGGCCCACTTCTTTAGCTGTTCGATAGCAGCAGCTCGAAAAGTATCAGCAGCCACTAAGAGTATTTTTTTACCTAAAATTTTATACCGATAAGCTATCTTGGCTATGGTGGTAGTCTTTCCTACTCCATTGACCCCTACGACTATTAGGACTAAAGGATATCTTTCTGGGTCTTCTTTTTTTTTACACTTCATCAATATCTTTAAAAGATTCTCCTTGACAGCTTTTAAAAATGACTCTTTATTGGGATAAAAATCATCTTTTAAAAGATTTATTAACTGAGAAGTAGTGCTTACTCCTACATCCGATAAGATTAATGATTCTTCTAATTCTTCTTCCTTGATTATTTCTTTATCTAATAACCTTTTAAAAATATTATGACGGGTTTTAGATAAAACCTTTTTTAGTCTTCCAAAGATATTCTTTTCTTCTTTCATCAATATTTCCATCAACCATTCTTAAATCTAATAAAAAAGGAGAAGAAACTAGTTCTTCTCCTTTTTTATTAGATTTAGTCCCCGCTAAGCCGTGTGGCTGACTTAATTGAACCCTATATAAAAGATACGGTTAATTCCTTTAAAGGTTTTACTGCTTCTATCTAACTAAAGTGATAGCTTGCAATCCACCTCTAAATAAGAATTTCCTTTTATTTAGTGTTGGCTCAATATATACTCACCCATCACCAACTTGGTAGGGACTCACTCTTTAATTTTAAAAATAACATATTAAACTAAATATGACAAGAAAAATATTCTGGCCCTAAATTAATTTAATCGAGCCTTTGTTTCTTCCTTTAATCTATCTATTAAATCTAACCAGCCTTCCATCAAAGGAGATAATTCGTATTCTAATAAATCACATAACATGACCATATCTTTATTTTCAAAAGCCATAATTACTTCTTTGAGAAGATCTTTTAAAGCTAAGATCTCTTCTTCCACGGTCTTTTCGTTAACCTTAATCTGACTATAATTTAAGTTAAAACATCTTCCTGAATTATGGGTTAAAGTAATTAAATCTTCTAAGATGGTGATATCGTCTTGAAAAGCTTCCATAGCTTTAAGATCGTTGCCTGTCTGGAGCTTGACGGCTACATCTATTAAGTCTTTAGTCAAGAGATTGAGTTTATCTTTAAAACTAGCTAATTCAGCCAATAAGTCTTTAGTAGCTACTCTTTTTGTTTCAAGTTCAAGTTTCTTGACTTCTTCTATAGGTTTTTTGGAGTCAAAGCCTTCCGCCGGAAGAATCACTTCATCGGTATTTATTTTAATCTTAGTAATGACCTCCGCGTTAACTTCTGCTGTCCACTTACCTATGACTAACAAAACATCACCCAATGTTTTTTCATCTTCTAATTCAAAATCTAAATTTCGTCCATTTAAGACTATCTCCATTTATTTACCTCATCTTGATCTTAGGTTATTAGATAAAAAAATATCCCTCTCTAAGGGACAATAACTAAATCTTTCTTCTTTGTCTATCATTAATTATCTTTTAAATAATTTACCTGGCACTAACCTCCGAGCATTTGTATTTGCCTGTTCATGGTGGCGTAAGCTTTGTCCATAGCGGCAAAGCTCTTCTTATATCTTTCTTCTGTAGTGGCTAAATTTCTCTCCATATTAGCTATCTGCTTATTTAAGTCTTTGATGAAGTTTTCCTCTAATTTAACTTTATTTTCTATGGTTCCTCCAAAGGTGGTCAAAGGTTTTAAATAATTAAATAAGCTCACCGCTACTCCTTTATCTTTTTTTAAATCGCCATCCGTATCTTTTCCAAATAAATTTTCTACTTCTTTGGGGTTATCCTTAATAGCTTCTTTTAATTTAGTTTCATTAATCTCTAATTTTACGGCTGTTCCTCGGGCATATTTAGCACTAGTAATACCTATTTCAGAAAGTTCATCAAATTTATCTTGGCCTAAACCTGACTGACGAGCAGTGGCATTATTAAATAAAGTAGTATAAAGACTAGAGAGCGATCCCTCTCCTACCAAAACTCCTCTTTCTGTTTTTTGCTCGCTACTCTTGCTGGTAGTATATAAGAATTCTGAGGTACTATTAAATTGATCTACAAATTCCTTGATCTTATTAAAGATTTCTCCTTCATCCTTAACTACGGAAATTTTGGTAAGTTCCGCGCTACTATATGGATTAACGGCAGATTCATCAATGTCTTTACTGATCTTTCTTAAATCATAAGAGACACCCCCAATGGTAAAGACATTAGTGTCTTTCTTGATTTCATCAGCACTGGAAGTAGAGTTAATAGTAAATAAAGCCCCTTGACCTGCTGTTCCTAATGAAGGCAACAAAAGAGTGTTGGCAGCAAATGTTCCCGTGAGATCGCTTACTTCAATATTATTAGCCCCCATCTCTTTTGAGGTAAGCATTATCTTGTCAAAAGACTCATCATAAATAGCCGTAACTCCAGCCTGGGATCGATTTATTTTCCCTATTAAGCCATTAAGGGTATCTGTATCGGCGTCCCAAGAAAGTGTTTCTCCGTTAATCTTAAAAGAACCAGTAGCATCTACGGCTACTTTATTATTAAAATTAGCTTTATAAAGCTTAGTTTCAGTATCCAGGCCACTTTCATTAGTGGCATAATTAGTGACTGTCGTAATATTGGCCTCAGTTAAAAAGCCATTACTTCCAGTCTGGCTTAAAGTTAAGCTTTGTCCATTGGTGCTTTCGATAATAAATTTATCCTCATCACTCTTATATCTCATATTAATAAAAGAATTAGCATTAGCCGCGTCTATAAATGCTTGAACACTACTATAAGTACTTAAATCAGCGGAAGTCCAGGTATTTGCTCCTACTCCAATAGAGACGGTGCCATCAGGGGTAGTATCAAAACCAGCTTCGGCAAAACTCTTAGTCAAATCTACTTTCTTGTCTAAGCCCGCCACTACTCCCTGGCTACTTATCTTAGAAGGGTTGGTATTTAATTCGCCGCTACTTTTGCTCATCGAGCTGGTAGCTAATCTTCTTATTCTTAGATCATAGGTTCCAGTTGCGACATCAGTTCCTGGCGTGACCTTGACTATACTTTCATCGGCTGAAGTAGCTTTTGATTTGGTCCAGAGCGTTTCTCCAAATATTTCTCCTATTAAGGGGTCGACCTTATCTTTTAAAGTCTTTAGTCGGGTATTGACATCTCGCCAGGCATCTTTTTTCTTTTCCATCTCTAACTTACGGTCTTCCCGTGCGAGAATAGGCCTTCTTTCGATAGCCATCAAGGCATCAACCATGCCTCTAACATCAAAACCTGAACCAATACCCATAAATGACTGGGGCATAAAATCCTCCTCTTTCTTAAGATACTTTATCGAAAAGTAAACCGTTTAACTTGTGTAAATCGGTAAGTAAATCCATTATCTCTTCACTGGGAACTTCTCTAATAACCTCTTTGGTCTCTTGGTCAATTACTTTGATGATGATTCTATCAGGGTCTTTATGGACAGTAAACTCTATCCCTCGATCGTAAGCGAGGGAAGTTTTATTAAGTAGCTCCACCGTTTCTGTTATATCTTCTGGTTCTTCTTTCTTTCTTTCTACTTCTTGTTCTTGAGAGGCTTCTTTTTTTATCTCTTCTCCTTTTGAAGCTACCTTTACTCTGGCTAGAGGATGAATAACTTCCATGTTTTCCATAATCTTCCCTCCTTTGTAGTTATCTTTACTAAAACAATGACTACTTACCCTTTCTATGTAAGATATCGACCAAATATAGAAAAAACTTTAATCCTTTTTAAATTATCTAATGATATCTATTATTCCTTTTCGTAAGGTATTAACTTTAGAAACTATCTCTATCGAGGAGGCTAAGAGAATCTTATTTTTTGTAAAATCCATCACTCCTTGCGCTATATCTTTATCCCGATACCAAGTTTCTGAAGCTACTTGTCGCTCCATAGAAACAGCAATGGGATTAAGACATGGCTCTAAGGTATGAATATTACTTCCTATCTTAGCTCGTCTTCTTGAAATCTCATTGATCGCCAGACTTATTTTTCCCAGAGCTTCTTCAGATTTTTCACGAGTGGTGATTGAAAGATCATTTAGACCTAACTCGTTAGTGCTTATGGATTCAATATTTAATTTTTTTGTCTCATCCTTATTAGCTCCTAAGTGAAAAGAGAGGCTATTTTCACTAGAAAATTCCTTTAAGACTCTCATCCCGTTATAATTGGTAGTACTAGCTATTTGGTTAATACCTTCTAATAAGGAACTTACTTCGGTCTGAATTAAGCCTCGATCGGTGCTGACTAAAGTATCAGTAGCACTGGTTACGGCTAAGACTCTTATTCTTTGAAGCATATTATGGATTTCAGTCATGCCTCCTTCGGCTACTTCTAACATCGACATACCATTATACGAATTTTCTAAGGCTTGCCTTAAGCCGTAATACTGAGTTCGGAACTTTTCTGAAACCGCTAATCTGGCGGCGTCATCACCGGCTTTATTAATCTGATAACCTGAAGCTAACTTATCAGCGGCATTTCCTAAGTTTCTAACATTATTACCTATGTATCTTGAAATAGAAAAAGAGATCCGGTCCAATCCAAAACCCATTACGCTCATGCTCCTTTTTTGTCTTTACTCTTCTTTAAGTCTGCCTTCCCAAAGAAGAGGTAGTAGTTTCATTTCCAGTAATATTTTTTACTTTAAAGTAGACTGCTTTCCTTCCCTCGGTAGAGGTTATTATTCTCTATGGTAATAAACTCAAGATCATTTTAGGACTTTGGTTAGCTTGAGCTAACATGGAGGTGCGGAGGTGCCCATTTGAATTAAGAAAACCTTACCTACATAGTTAAAAAAAAACATCAAAAAACTTATTAGTTAGACTTACTTAATAAATTTTTTGATGTTTTTTTGAAAGTTCATCTTAAGTTTCTCCCTAAGCTTAAGATTATCTTATTTTTTTAAAGAGCATCTTTTGATAAATCTTTTAACCTCATCCCTGACAGGGAAAAGGAAGGAGTACTTCCTTTTCCCTGAAGATTACCTGCTCTAAATTTTTTCTAAATTAGAGTAAGGACAAGACGCTTTGAGGTGCTTGGTTAGCTTGAGCTAACATCGAAGTACCGGCTTGCATTAAGATTTGGTTCTTGGTGAAATCCATCATCTCTTTAGCCACATCTAAGTCTCTAATTCGAGCTTCAGCACCAGCCATATTTTCTCTGGCGATGCCAGTAGCATTTAAAGTATGCTCTAACCTGTTCTGAACAGCACCTAAGTCAGAACGTCGGCCAGAAATAGTGTTAATAGCCGTAGATAGAGATGTAATAGCTGCTTCGGCCTTAGTTACAGTTGAGATAGAAAGAGCATCGATAGCTAGCTCACTAGTACTTACCTTCTTAATAGTGGTAGATAAGGTTTCGTCTTTATTAGCTCCGACATGGAAAGCATAGGTACTAGTGGCCCCTAAGACAGGCTTTTCGTTAAATTGGGTAGCACTAGCTAAGCGGTTAATTTCGGATTTTAGTTGGACGACTTCGGTGTTCATTAAGGCTCTATCGGCACTGGTGTAAGTAGCGTTAGAAGATTGGACCGCTAAGGTTCTAACTCTTTGAAGCATCGAATGAACTTCGTGCATTCCTGCTTCTGCCGTTTGAACTAAGGAAATAGCATCTAAGGAGTTGGCCCCACTTTGCTCTAAACCTTTAACTTGAGTTCTCATCTTTTCCGAGACAGCTAAACCAGCAGCATCATCGCCAGCTCGGTTTATGCGATAACCTGAAGAGAGTTTCTCCAAGTTCTTAGCCATTGCATTTTCAGTGTTACCCACATTACGATGGGCAGCATAAGCTGTAATATTTTGCATTATTCTCACGTCAATAACCCTCCCTGTTTTTATTTTTCCTTAAAGTCTTCCTTAACTTTAAGGTTTGCTTCTTACGAAGCCAAAACCTTCTTTTTTTTGCCTTTAAAAGCTCTCTTTAAATAAATACCTTAATGGCGCCTTCTTTAAAGATAAGTATTTAAAGAATTAATCTTAATCTTAACTTTTTATGTAGCTTATTAAAGCTAAGATTAATTTTCTTCTAAAAACATCTTCTTTTTTACCTCTAATCTTAATTAAAGATTAAAAAAGATTAAAAAACAAAAGGCTTATTAAAAAGGCTTATTAAATAAGATAAAGTTATCTTATTTAATAAGCCTTTTAAAACTCTGCCTGCTGATAAGAATAATAACACCTTAAGTCCCTCCCTTTACTTAAGATTAATTAATTTTACATTACCTATTTTATCTTTTCGACAGAAAGATAAAATTTATTAAAGACTAAATATAGTCATATTTAACAAATATAGGTATATTTTCTTTTAAAATCTTCCTTTTTTATTTAAAGATAACCTCTTATCTTTTTTTTTTAAGAAAAAGGGAAGCCGGAGCTTCCCTTTTTTAAGCTTTTTAGCCAAGTAACGAGAGCACGCTTTGTGGCATTTGATTGGCTTGAGCCAACATCGAAGTACCAGCTTGTAGTAAGATCTGGTTCTTGGTAAAGCCCATCATTTCTTGAGCCATATCTAAATCCCTAATTCTAGCTTCACTGGCGGCCATATTTTCGTGAGCTATGCCTATGGCATTTAAAGTATGGTCTAATCTATTCTGGGTGGCACCTAATTCAGATCTCTTAGTAGAGACTTTGTTTATAGCACTAGTTAAGGCGTGAATAGCATTTTCTGCCTTGGTAACTGTTGAAATAGAGAGACTTCCAATTCCTAATCTGGTAGTAGAAATCCCACTCATTTTAACTGTCAAGGCTTCATTTTTATTAGCTCCAATATGAAATCTGATTGAACCTAGCTCCTTACCTGTAGTGGCTGTTAAAACATTTAGTTCATTAAATTGGGTGGCGCTAGCTAATCGATCAATTTCAGAAACTAATTGATTGACTTCTTTTTGGACCAAATTTCTGTCAGTACTGGTATATGTTCCATTAGAGGTTTGAACGGCTAAGGTTCTCATTCTTTGAAGCATAGTATGGATTTCGTGCATTCCTGCTTCTGCCGTTTGGACTAAAGAAATGCCATCTAAGGCATTCTTCTTAGCTTGATCCAAACCATTAACTTGAGTTCTCATCTTCTCCGAGACAGCTAAACCAGCGGCATCGTCAGCAGCGCGGTTAATTCGATACCCTGAAGATAATTTCTCCAGGTTTTTACTCATCGCATTACCAGTGTTAGTGAAATTACGATGAGCAGTGTAAGCGGTAACATTTTGCATTATTCTCATATCAACATCCTCCCTGAAAAAAAATATTTTTTCTCTTTAAGTCCCCTCCCTACTTAAAGAGGGCTTCATTTTCCCTAATGAAGCTCTTTTAAGCTACTTTTGACCGCTACTTTTTTGGTGACCACTTTAAGATATTTAAATAATTATGATATCTTTAACTATTATGATCCTATGGTGGTCTCTAAATATTTAAACTTTTCATCTCAGAATATTCAAGTAAATTGGCCAATTTACTCTTTATATTCGTGGGTGTCCTTTAGAAAATTTATCAAAAGTTGGCCAAACAAATGATAAAAATCTAGCGGCAGCTAAATATTTAGTTTTTTAGTAAGCGTCTTTTAGTAGCCAGTAATAATCACCAATTAATAATCATCACTTAAATAATACTTAAATAATAATCATCTAATAATCATTACTTAAAATATTACTTAAAGATTGATGAGTAAAACTAGCTACTAAATTGGTAAACGTTCAGCTGTCAGGTATCAGCTGTCCGTTAAGAGAAGGGAGGAAAGGGAGGAAAAAGTATCTTACCAGCAAGGGAAAGAAAGTTCTTTCCCTTGCTTTTTTTTCAGCCTAATAAGGCTAAAACACTTTGAGGAACTTGATTGGCTTGAGCCAACATCGAAGTACCAGCTTGCATTAAAATTTGATTTTTGGTAAAGTCCATCATTTCTTTAGCCATATCTAAATCCCTAATGCGTGCTTCACTGGCGGCCATATTTTCGTGAGCAATGCCAAGGGCATTTAAAGTATAGTCTAATCTATTTTGGACTGCTCCTAAATTAGCTCTTTTGATGGAAATGGCATTAATAGCACTGGTAAGAGTAAAGATAGCACTTTCGGCATGAGTTATGGTAGAAATAGATAAATAAGTACTCCCGTTTTTTATGCCTATTTGAGAACTACCCATTACTCCAATATTAACTGCCATAACTTCATTCTTGTTAGCACCAATATGAAATTTAATGGAGGAAGTTAATTTTAGAATATTTAGTTCATTAAATTGAGTAGCCGAAGACAGCCGATCAATTTCATCAATTAGCTGTTTTACTTCAGTCTGAACTAAGTTTCTATCAGTACTGGTGTAAGTTCCATTAGCGGTTTGGACGGCTAAAGTTCTCATTCTTTGTAACATGGTATGCATTTCGTGCATGGCGGCTTCAGCGGTTTGAACTAAAGAAACACCATCTAAGGCATTTCTTCTAGCTTGATCCAAACCATTAACTTGAGTTCTCATCTTCTCCGAGACAGCTAAACCAGCGGCATCGTCAGCGGCTCGGTTAATGCGATATCCTGAAGATAATTTCTCTAAGTTTTTATCCATATTTTTATTAGTATTCCCAAAATGCCTGTGAGCTATGTAGGCGGTAATATTTTGCATGATTCTCATATCTGTGACCCTCCTTGATTAACTTTTTCCAGAATTTCCCTATTCTGGACTTAGTTTTTAAAGTTCTCATTAACTTTTGACTACTAACTGCCTTTAAGTATGATTACTAAATATACGAGGATGAATTATGTAGATGAATTATGTATATAATTAATAAAAAGGCTTTTAACTTAGAAGCATCTCTTTTTAAGAAGATAGTTGGCCTTCCTATTTTGCTTAAAAATAGATGTTCTTTATCGCTAGATCCTCTTAAATGGCCATTAAGAGAAATGCAGCTATAAATTTCTAAGTGGATTTAGCAGCCAATACTAGGAACTAAGGAGAGTCTTATGATTAGTACCCAGTATCAGCTTCTAAATCTTCTTTATTAGTAACTGTTCAGATATCATTTACCAAGGACTAAGGAGAGTCTCTTATAATTAGTACCCAGTATCAGCTTCTAAATCTTCTTTATTGGTAACTGTTCAGATATCATTTACCAAGGACTAAGGAGAGTCTCTTATTAACTAATGCCCAGTATCAGCTTCTAAATCTTCTTTATTGGTAACTGTTCAGATATCATTTACCAAGGACTAAGGAGAGTCTCTTATAATTAGTACCCAGTATCAGCTTCTAAATCTTCTTTATTGGTAACCGTTCAGATATCATTTACCAAGGACTAAGGAGAGTCTCTTATAATTAGTACCCAGTATCAGCTTCTAAATCTTCTTTATTAGTAACTGTTCAGATATCATTTACCAAGGACTAAGGAGAGTCTCTTATTAACTAATGCCCAGTATCAGCTTCTAAATCTTCTTTATTGGTAACCGTTCAGATATCATTCAGCTAATCAGTTGATTTTATTAACTTTAGCTGACTGCTGATTGCTGACGGCTGAACGGTTACGATAATTTGATAATTAGTTCTAAATATAATTTTTTAATTAAGCCTTAATTAAATCTTTAGCCACCTAAAAGCTGAAGAACCATTTGAGGTTGAGAATTAGATTGAGCTAACATGGCGGTTCCTGCTTGAGCTAAGATTTGATTCTTGGTAAAGTCAGACATTTCGCTAGCCATGTCTAAGTCTCTAATTCGAGCCTCACTGGCCGACATATTTTCAAAAGCAACTCCCAAGCCATTAATAATATGGTCTAACCTATTTTCATAAGCACCAAAATTAGCTCGTTGAATAGAGATTAAATTAACCGCACTTTGAAAAATATTAATGGCACTTTCTGCTTTATTCCAAGTAGAAATACTTTGGCCATAAACACCTAGTCCACTGGCGGTAAATTTTTTAATGGTAATTAGAATAATCTCGTCCTTGTTAGCGCCAATATGAATTCTAAGGGGTGCTCCTGGTTTACCATCGACAGTAGCATTAGGGTCCCAATGACCTTTGAACAACTGCTTAGTGTTAAACTGAACCGCACTAGCCATTCTATCTATTTCTTCTAAGAGCTGATTAACTTCTACTTGAGCTTGAGATCGATCAGTGGAAGTGTAAGTTTGGTTAGCGCTTTGAACGGCTAAAAGTCGCATTCGTTGAACCATAGCTTGAATTTCAGTTAAAGCACCTTCTGCGGTCTGAATAAGAGAAATTCCATCTCGAGTATTCTTGATGGCTTGGTCTAATCCTTTAATCTGAGTTCTAAATTTTTCAGAAATGGCTAAACCAGCAGCATCGTCCGAAGCTCGATTAATACGATAACCTGAAGAAAGTTTTTCTAAGTTCTTTAAGAGTAGTTTATTACTGTTATCTAAATTTCGACTAGCAATTAAAGAACTAACGTTATGCATTATTCTCATGACTATTTATCCTCCTTGATTTTGTTCTTAAATCCTCCCTGATCTAAGAGATTTTTTAGTGAGGTTTACTCCTCATATTTTTTGGGTTTGGTAAACGTTCAATGGTCAGGTGTCAGCGGTTAGTTAAGACAAAACTTAAAGACTAAAAGCTAATCCAATACCTAAATATTTACCAGATCTTACCTTATCTAATTTAATCTAAACTTAATTAATCTTAAGCTTAGATAATCTTTTGCTTTTTACTTCTTGTTTTTTTCACCTCCTGTTTATGGTCAATAAAAAAGGCTTATTGCACAAGGATGATGCTTGGCAATAAGCCTTTGATTTCTCTTCTTTGTCCTTCGTGGACAATTTTACATCCCTGTGTTTAGCCCCCCCTTTTTTTTTAAAAAACTTATACTTAAATATTTTTCTTAGTTATTATATCGGCAGAAACTTTAAAAATATTTAGGGATAAATTTACTAATTTTTAAACTAATACAAAGTTTTATAGCTAAATATCGCTAATAAATAGTTACTTTAGTCTATTTTTCTCTTATTTTCTATTTTTTTCTTCAATAATAAATCTAATTTACTTACTTCAGCTGTTTTAGTGCCAGCAGCTCTAATATTTTCTTTTTGGACTTCTTCGTAAACTTCTTTTCTGTGCACAGCCACATGCCGAGGCGCCTTAATTCCTAATTTAATTTGATCACCGTGAATATCAACCACAACTATCTCTACGTTATCCCCAATCATAATACTTTGATCTCTTTTTCTAGCTAAGACAAGCATGTTTAAACCATCTTCTCCTTATTTTTGATTAACGGCTTTTTCTTTTTGCAAAAGACTATGTTGAAGTTCATCAAGAATTTTATGCCTTACGGTGTATTGAGGATTAAGAGAGAGCATCTGTTTAGCTAAGTAATTTTTAGGATTAATAACAATAGGGGCCTGAAGATTAGCGCTCATTTGCGAAGGATCTTCCGGGACTACGACAATAACCAAACAAGTAACTTCTTGAGGGTCATCGAGGCCAATAGATTTTAAATCTTGCAGGCTAACTTCTAATTTATAGTTAAAATAAAAGGCCTCTGGAGGGATGACAATAAAGGCTAAATTAGGATCAGAAATAGATTGGAGCCACTTAAAAGCACTCTCGGTGTCAGCGTCTAAAATGACATACTTTTTATGAAATTCAAAGCCAATGATACTTTCTTTAAACTCAATAACTACTGGGTTTTCAATTTCTATTTCTCCAAAAGGCTTACTCTTTATCTTTAAACCCACTTAAACCTCCTAAAATACCTTTTCTTAAATAACCTTAAAACAATCTTTATAGACTTGTCAAGTAAAAATCTATACCTATTGAAAATTGGTTTGATCTATGTCAAATTTTCATTAATAAGTGCTATATTATTTATTTATTCAAATATTCAAAATTATTCAAATTATTCAAAATGAGAATTGATAGCTCATCTCAAATAATCTAATAAACTTGGTTGAATTAATCTTGCTCCTGAAGCTAAAGCAGACTGTTGAGCTGTTTCTTGAATTTTTAATTCCATAATTGTTTTGGCTAAATCTACTCCTTCGGCCTTACTTTCTAAATCCTTAGCATAGATTAAAGTGTCTTCATTGTAGGCCATAGCCATCTCCAGACGATTACCTTTAGCTCCTTGTTGAGCCCGCCAAGCTAAAAAATTATTTAAGGTAGCATCTAAGTTTTCTAAGTCAGTGGAAGAGAGTCTTGCTCCATCGCCGCGATATAAATCATCTCTAATGTTAATGATTGCTTGAAATAAGTCAATTCTCTCTGTAGTAGCATTAGAATGAATATTATTGGGAGGAGATTTAGCGCTATCAGTGAGCTGTAAGGTATTTGATAACAAAGTACCGCCATTAACATCTTCCATCCATATTTCAGCTGGTTGATCACTGAGTAAAGAAAGACGATAGTTAGGGCCATCTTGAATGACGCTGGCGGTTATTCCTGTTTTAGCATTATTGATCTTATCTCGAATATCATTTAAAGAAGAGGTATTTTCGTAAAATATTTCTTTTCCATTAATTCTCATCACCCCAGGACCTACCCCTAAAACAGCTGCCGGATTAGCGACTGAAGAACCCATGGTGATTCGATGGGTAGTAGCGGCAAAGATATCGTCACCGGCTACATTAATTTGAACCTTAGCTTGGACGCCAATCTCCCGATAAATGGCTTCTTTATTTCCCTGGTAGTTTACTTGAGTGATATTTTCTTGATTTATTCCTGTTCGGATTGCTCCATTGATATGAGTTAAGTTGGAATTTTGACCAGTATCTTTACCTTGGTAAGAGACAAAAGAAGGAGTTTGAGTTAAGGTTCCTGAAAATATATACCGTCCAGAAAAATTAGTGTTAGATAACCTAACGGCTTCTTCTAAGATTTGATTGATCTCTAAGGCAATGTCATCTCGATCATTTTGAGCTAAAACATCACTTGCTCCTTGAACAGTGAGGGATTTAAGACGGTGAAACATATTTCCCATATCATCTAAGACTCGATCGGTGGTATTTACCCAAATCTCTCCATCATCAATGTTTCGTTCATATTGGTCGCTTTGAGAGATTAAACTCTTCATCCGCATCGATTCTAAAGTAGCAATAGGGTCATCGGAAGAGACCCTGACTCTTTTACCAGACGATAACTGATAATGTAATTTTTCCATCGTCTGTAAGTTTCTGGTTAAATTAGCCATGACCGTATCAGATAAAGTACGATTGGAAACTCTAAGCATAACTTACTCCTTAATTTATTTCTAAATTATTCTCTCAGGTATCATTTTACTAAGCCAATTACTATTTGGATCAAGCTATCCATAGTGGAGATTATTTTGGCTGAGGCGGCATAACCTTGTTGGTATTTAACTAAATTTATCATTTCTTCATCTAAGGAGACGCCAGAAACAGAATCTTTTAAATGTTTGATGTTTTCAACAAATAATTTCTGATTTTCAACCATATTCTTAACTTCTGCACTCTCTACCCCGGCCTTAGAAATGATAGATTGAAAAAAGTCCAAAAAGGTAACTTTACCACTATCTAAGAAATAACCTTTAGAAAGTTCAGTCATCTGAAAAGCATTTTCATTATTGCCAACTCCCTTACTCACCTCAGCTACTCCATCTAAAGGAGAAGAATTGTCTATTCCTTTAGCCGCCGCAATATTATTTAGATTATTCTTGATATCTGAGGAAATATCAATAAGTGAAGCTGCCCCTTGATAAGGAACGCGGGTAAATTCTCCAGTTACATTAGTTAAGGGAGGATACCCGGTACCCGTAACATCTACTAATCCTAATTTTTTAAGAAGGTTAGCGGGGCCCATATCCCGGACCTCTCCAATCTTATAATCTTTATTGGCCGTAGCTGTTAAAGTAAGTCTATGGTTAGGACTAATAGAAGCCACTACGCCGGTATTAGTTTCGTTAATTCGATTGACAATACCTTTGATGCTATCTTTGGTCGCATCAAAAGTAATCAGCTTTCCATTAATCACGAAAGAGCCGCTGGTGATTGGCTCAGTAGTGTAAGGAGCGCTAAAATAAGGATTTTTGGTAGCATCATTTAAAGGCTGATCTAAACTATGGATATAGCCACTGGCGTTACCAGTGATCTTAAAGATTTCTTCTCCTTCCTTAAGGCGGAAAGGTTCAAAAAAATTAATATTGGTAGAACTATCTAATCCAAAACCAGCCCGATGAACCTCATTAAACTTGTCAATTAAAGTAATAGCTAATTCATCAAGTGCGGCCATATGTTGGGGAATAATTTCATCCCTAGTCTCTAAAAGACCCTTTATTCCTCCACTGAAAATAATGGCTTTTTCTTGAGTATTTTTCCAAATTACATCGACCAAGCCATCTCTTTCTGGATCAGGCTTAGTATCTAACAAGAAGTAGTCAGATCCTTGAGTAAGAACTAATCCGCCTAAACTTATCTTAAAGTCATCAGGATCTGTTTTAGCTACCCTAATGTCAGCTATTTCGCATAGTTTGGTAATCAACTTATCCCTTTTATCCAACAAGTCATTTGGGCTTTCTTCTTTAGCCTCAGCCGCCTCGATGTTATTAGTTAGTCCGGCTATTTGGGTAGATAATAAGTTTACCTTTTTTACTCTGTCTTTTATTTCGTTATTAATGCCGTTTTGTAAATCTTGGAGTTGGCCATAAGTAGTTCTAATTAAATTAGTCAAAGCTTCAGCTTTTTCCCTTACCACTGATCTGGAGGCGCTAAATTCAGGTTGATTAGCTAAGTCTTGCAAGGAAGCTTGAAACTGGTCGAATAAACTTCGAATATTAACTGTAGAAGGTTCGTTAAAAGCTAACTCTATTTGATAAAGATTATCTTCTTTGGATTCCCAATAACCTAATTTTTGACCTTCACGATTCAGTCGATCATTGATAAATTCATCAGAAGCTCTCTTAATAGTGGAGACATGAACACCTGTTCCAATCTGAGCTGGAACGATGGGAGACTGCATGGAAGGAAAGAAGAGAGGATCAGTAACGGTTAAGTGGATCTCTTGTCGAGAATAGTCTTGGTTGTTGGCATTAGCAATATTATGCCCCGTGACATTTAAAGCTAACTGGTGAGCAGATAAGCTTCTGGAGCCAATTTCTAAACCCATGAATAATGAAGTCATAAAGCCACCTTTTTGTCTTTTGACGGGTATTAAATTATTTGATTAAAGAGTAAAGGTTTTGGTAAACTTTTACTTCCATAGGTATTTTTATCTCCAAAGGAGCTAATGTATCTAAAAAGTTCTCCTAAAAAAGATAACGACCTCATCACCAATTCTTTATTTCTTTGATTTATCTTTTGAAGCTCAAAAGCAACTAATCTTAATCTTTCTTTTTCTTTAAAGCTTTCTATCTCTTTTTCTTCAATGATTTGGCTAATGAGTTTCTTTTCTTGATTAATAATTGGGAAAAGATCGTCAATTTCTTCAGATATTAAATTTTTATTCTTTTGTTGGGAAAGATGGATCAACTCCTTAAAATAGTCTATTTTTCTTAAAACTTTTTTTTGCTTCACGATCATCTACCTCTTTTCTTTAAATATCGGCAGAGGATAGTGAAAACTTAAGGTAGCAATCTACTTGTTTCTCTTTTTGTTGTCAGGTGGCTTAATACTTTCTTTTAAGTCGACAGTCAACTTTTCTTTACAGATATTGCAGACTTTTCCAGCGTGAATAGGCCGAGCGCATATTTCACATTCATAAACAATCATTGCTTCATTAGACTTAATTTGACCTTTCTTGATTAAGTCTATGACTAATTTTTCTGAAACACCGGTGGCTTCTACTACTTGAGAAACGGTGGAGTGAGGATGTTCCTCTATAAACTTCTTGACCATCTCAAATTCTTTTCTCTCTTTTTCTATACAGAGAAAACATACTGGTCGACCAATGCTGACAAATAAGCTTCCACATTTAGTGCAATTCATTAAGTTCATAACTAACTCCTTGCTAAGGTTAATAAGACCTTTGTTTCGCCATTAAAAAAAGTACAATTCATTAAGTTCATAACTAACTCCTTGCTAAGTTTAATAAGACCTTTGTTTCGCCATTAAAAAAAGTGCAATTCATTAAGTTCATAACTAACTCCTTGCTAAGTTTAATAAGACCTTTGTTTCGCCATTAAAAAAAGT
>JAHJRX010000032.1 GCA_018830565.1 bacterium
AATCTTGCCCACTCTTTTTTGCTCATTTCGAAAATGTCCTTTTCTTCCATTTCTCCCTCCTTTTTTGAGGGATATTTTACATCCTTAAACAGGACATTTTCATTTTGCCAGATTAGGACATTTTCATTTTGGTATTACAGGATATTCTGATGATTCCGCAACAACTTTTGTTAAGAATTTATCAACTCTGTCTTATTTGGTTTCTTAGTTAAAAGTTTTAGATCTTAAGATATTCTTTAAAATATTGACCTCAAGTAATTAAATAATGATTGAAAATAAAAAGATTTTGTATTAAAATTTCCCTTTGAAAAATACTTTATAAGGAGATAAAAGAAATGAAGAAATCCCCCTTAAGTCAAGTAAAGGAATTATTTGGAGATAAGTACAAAGAAGAGATAAAGAAGAAGTTAAATTTAAAGAGGGCCATTAGTAATAAAAAGACCTTAAAATTATTAAAGAAACAAGGAAACAAGTAAGATGATTTTTGGTATTCCTAAAGAAATCAAAGAAGAAGAATATCGAGTAGCTTTAACACCAAGAGGGGTAGAAGCTTTAAGAAAGGCAAAATGCGAAGTAATTATTGAAAAAGATGCTGGAGTAGGAAGTGGTTTTTCTGATAAAGACTACTTAAAAGAAGGAGCAACCATTGCCCAAATTTCTGAAGAAGTATATAGTCGAAGTGAGGTTATCTTAAAAGTTAAAGAGCCTCTGGCTCCGGAACGAAAGATAATCAAAGAAAGTCAAACTATTCTTGCTTTCTTTCACTTTGCTTCTTCTAAAGAACTAACCTTGGAACTCTTAGAAAAGAAAGTTACTTGCATTGCTTATGAAACTGTCCAGACAAAGGATCATTTCTTGCCTCTACTTGCTCCGATGAGTGAAATTGCTGGAAAAATGGCAGTGGTGGAAGGAGCTAAGTGTTTAGAAAATTTAAGAGGTGGAAAAGGAATAATGTTAAATGGTCTTCCTGGAATAATGCCAGCTAAGGTATTAATTATCGGAGGAGGAATAGTAGGGTTTAATGCTATGATTATGGCTTCCTCTATGGGAGCTTTAGTTACCGTGATGGACATTAATGTAGAGAAACTAAGGGAAATTAGTCAAGTCGCTCCTAAAAATGTAATCACTATCTTCTCTACTCCTTATGAGCTTAAAGAAAGAATAAAGGATACAGATTTGGTAATTATTAGTGTCTTAAATAAAGGAGAAAAAGCTCCTCTCTTGATTAATAGGGAAATGCTAAAGACTATGACCGCAGGTTCGGTTATTGTAGATGTCTCTATAGATCAAGGAGGCTGTCTGGAAACAAGTAAGCCTACTACTCATAGTAAACCTACTTTTATAGAAGAGGGTATTATTCATTACTGCGTAGCTAACATTCCAGGAATTGTAGGAAGAACTTCTACTTATGCCTTAACCAATGTTACCTTGCCCTATATCTTAGAAATAGCTAATCTGGGTGTGAAAAAAGCCTTAGCTGCCAATAGGACTTTAGCGGAAGGCTTGAATATGATGGACGGTAAGATTACCTTAAAAGCTATCGCTGACCAATACGGAATCTTACCTTGGGCTAAGAAAAAGTTATTAAGCTAAAGTAATCGCTCAACCGTCAGGTGTCAGCAGGAAACCTTGATCAAGGAAATCAAGGTGATAGTAAGCCTATGAGCAATTTTAATTATGAAACATGTGCTCTCCCTTGCTTTCCGCCTATTAGAGGGTTAGCTCCTTTAAAACTGCTATCTGATGGCTGATACCTGAGCATTTACCAATTAAAAGGAGTAATGATGATTAAAATAAGAAGAGCCTTGATAAGTGTCTTTGATAAAAGAGGAATTATTCCTTTAGTTAAGATGTTATCAGATTTAGGGGTGGAGATTATCTCTACCGGTGGCACCGCAGAAATCATTAAAGATATGGGTGTTTCTATGAAGCTAGTCAGCGATCTGACTAGCTTTCCTGAGATTTTAGAAGGAAGGGTAAAGACACTGCATCCAAAAATCCATGGGGGAATCTTAGCTAAACGTCAAAGTAGCCATCTCCATCAATTGGAAACACTAAATATCCTACCTATTGATTTAGTTATCGTTAATCTTTATCCTTTTGCTGAGACTATTCAACGAACAAATAATTTAGAAGAAATTATCGAGAACATAGACATTGGAGGAGTAGCTTTAATTCGAGCTGCAGCTAAAAATTACTCTTATGTGGTTACCCTCGTTCACCCTGATAATTACCAAGATTTTATAGAAACCTTAAAAAAGAACAGCGGTGAAATTCCAGAAGAAGTAAGTTTTAATTTATCCGTGGAAGCCTTTATGCTTACTGCTCGTTATGACACCATTATCTCTAATTATCTATACCAACGGCTCCCCGGCAAAGATCTCTTTCCTGAAACCTTAAATCAAAGTTATCAAAAGATTACTGATTTAAGGTACGGAGAAAATCCTCATCAAAGAGCAGCTTTCTATAAAGAACTATCTAAGACTGAACCAAGTGTCACTACCGCCGAAAAACTTCAAGGAAAAGAACTCTCTTTTAATAACATTTTAGATTTAGATGCTGCTTTAGAGATAGCTAAAGAATACGAAGAGGCCGTGACTGTAATCATTAAACACACTAATCCTTGTGGTATTGCTACCGCTACTACTTTAGCCCAAGCTTATAAAGAAGCTTACCAAATAGATCCTATTTCTGCTTTTGGAGGAATCGTTAGCTTTAATAGAGGAGTAGATGAAGAAGTAGCCTTAGAAATAATAAAGACTTTTTTAGAAGCAGTAATTGCTCCTGATTTCACTAAGGAAGCTTTAAATATATTAAGCGAAAAAAAGAATCTTAGATTACTAAGATATGAGCCTTTAGAAAAGTTTAGTTACGATGAAAGAGATCATGACTTAAAGAAAGTTACCGGGGGTGGTCTTTTAGTTCAAGAGCGAAATATAAAGAAAATAACCTTAAAAGACTTAAATATAGTCAGTAAAAGAGTCCCTGATCAAGAAGAACTAAGGGCATTAATCTTTGGATGGAAAGCAATAAAACATATTAAGTCAAATACCATTTTAGTCTCCTTGGTTGATAAAATTATTGGTTTTGGCATTGGACAAACTAGTCGTATTCAAGCAGTGAAGATAGCTTTAAGGCAAGCTGGTGAAAAAGCTAAAGGAGCAGTAATGATTTCAGATGCTTTCTTTCCTTTTCCTGATAGCATAGAAGAAGCTTATCGAGCTGGCATTACCTCTATTATTCAACCAGGAGGTTCTATGCGGGATGATGAAGTTACAGAAGCAGTAGATAAGTATAAGATGTCTATGGTCTTTACTAATCTTCGATGCTTTAAGCATTAAATCATAGAACATTAAATTATAAAGCTGTCCCGAATGACCCTGACTTAAGCTGTAAATACCTGACATAAAAAGCTACCTGTTTTATTTAGCCGCCCAACAAAATATGCTACATTTAGACTGAAGATGGCTATTAACGCTTTAAAATTCTATTATGGTAGTTATTAACGAAAGCCTTATATTAGGAAATAATACCAAGCAATAAAAGATAAACTTGTTTACCCTCAAATTAATTTGCTCTATGTCAAATTTTCATTAATAAGTGCTATAAAGGTTTTAATATGGACAAATCACAAATCCAGAAAAGGATGAAGAAATTGCTTGAAAAAGTAGATAAACCAAAGGAATTTATAAAAGGATTGCAAGAACTCCTTAATTCTTATGTAGATAGAGAAGCGACAAAAAATTATCAAAGGATTATCCCAGATACTGGAAAATTTTATGGCATCCCAATTCCTATCCTAAGAATAATAGCTGCTGAGATAGGAAAATTTATTCTGAAAGAACCAACAAAAGCAAAAGTTTTGTTAAAAACCATCTGGGATGAGGGTTCTTTTGAAGCAAGGCAGATAGCAGGGAAATGCTTGGAGAAGTTTGGTCCAAAGAATCCAAGAATTTGCTTAGATTTTATCTCTTCGGTATTACCTGAACTTGATAATTGGGCTGTTTGCGATAACCTTGCCATGTGTGGAATAAAACCGATAGTTCATTCAAGTTCAGAACTTGTTTTGCCACTTTCTGAAAAATGGATAAAGAACGAGAATAAATGGATCAAACGTTTTGGAGTGGTGAGTTTACTGGGATACAAAAGAATCCAAATAACAGATAAAGTTTTTAGGATTCTCGATTTGGTCATGGAAAATAAAGACAAAGATATAAAAAAGGCAGTATCATGGATTTTAAGAGAAATAACAAAGAAGAATTCTGATGAGGTAGCAATATCAAACAAAATGAGGTAAAAAATAAAGCCAAAATCTTAAAAGCAATCCTTAATGAGAATGCTCTTAAAAAAGAGGTGGGCTTAATGAAAAAGAAGTGACTTTAATGATTAAAGAATTAATCTTAGGTGGGGTTCGGAACTTTGCGTCGCTTCGCTCTTTGCCTCGCCTTCGGCTCGGTCACTTAACAGCGGCTAAAAGGGAAATCAGAAATTTCCCCAAATCCCACCATCCCATCAATGTTAAATAGTTTATTTAACAACCAAATTGAATTGCTGACATCAGTAACAGAATTGTTTGAACTGGAATTGGCATATTTAGAATATCATTGTTTGAATAAAGATGAATTATTAAGTCGTTCAGCTTATCTTAAATCAATAGATGGAAAGACAACGCAACATTTTTTAATGTCACAAGTTCAATAAGCGAGGTGAAAAGATATGAGTTTGAAAATTGAACAGAAATTGGATGAGAATACATTTGCTGAATCAAAACCAAGGATATTTACAACTGGTGCATTTTTAGTGCCCTTGGAAATAATCAAAAATGGAATAAAAAGGTATGTTTGGGTTGTTGATGAATTTGCTGATAATGCTTCATCGATGATGGAATTGTTTGTTTACCTAATCTATATTCACATAGCAAAGACTGTTTATTGCAATCATAGAAGAGGGTTAATGATAATTTTGTCAATAAAAGAAATGTAATCAACTTCGGATAATACGATGTTTGTGATTTGCTTTGCTCGCCCCAGTCCTGCCAGAGGCGAGACTTCATAAATATCGAAATCGTTATCTGAAATTTTGACGGTCAGTTTAAAGAAAGCATCACTTTTTTTAAAGTGTTGAATAAATTTAGGAGGGTACAATGACTAATTTTAAGGATCGTATTATTCGCGCTGCTAAGTTAGATGTTCATCTGTATGAAGAGGTTGAGGCTGATAAGGGGGCACTGGGTCAGGCTATGGGAATCGTTGTTCTTTCCAGTATAGCAGCTGGGGTAGGAAGCATTTCAAGAGGAGGACTTGGCGGGATTTTAATGGGAACAATTGCAGCTCTTATTGGATGGTATGTCTGGGCATATATCACTTATTTTATTGGTACTAGATTTCTTCCAGAGCCACAGACCAAAGCAAATCTCGGTGAATTGCTGCGTACTATTGGCTTTTCGAGCTCTCCCGGCTTGATTCGAATATTAGGTATCATTCCAGGGTTGGCAGGGATTGCTTTTCTATTGGCCTCAATTTGGATGCTATCGGCAATGGTGATTGCGGTCAGACAAGCTCTTGACTATAAAAGCACATTACGAGCTGTAGGGGTTTGTGTGATCGGCTGGATCGCTCAAACGTTAATCCTGGTGTTATTGTTTTCTATGCTCAAATAAATTATGATTAATGAGTGTTATAAGGGGGAAAAGGATGTTCGATTATAGTCAAAAGGTAATGGAGCATTTTGCTAATCCGCGCAATGTCGGGCAGATTGAAAACCCTGATGGTGTGGGCACAGTTGGCAACCTTACCTGTGGAGACCTGATGACCTTTTATATCAAGGTAGATGACGGCTGCCTGTCTGATGTTAAATTCAAGACCTTTGGCTGTGGAGCGGCAATTGCGGTCTCAAGTATGGTTAGTGAGATGGCTAAAGGAAAAACTTTAGAGGAAGGGCTGGCTATTACCAATAAGATGGTAGCTGAAGAGTTGGGTGGTTTGCCACCTAATAAATTGCATTGTTCTAATTTAGGCGCAGATGCCCTTCATAGGGCAATTGAAGATTACCAGAAAGAAAAAAATGTTAAGCGACCCTCAATAGTAGAATAAATTCCATAGTAAAGGCCAGAGAAAATTCCATAGTTTAAAAAGAGGGTATATCTTCATCTAGTTAAGAGAAGATATAAATGTTCTATTGATAAGATTACGCATCTTGAAGAAATAACCTGGCTTAAGAAATGGTCACGGGTAATCAAAAGGTTTGCTGAACAAGTAAACAGATTAACAGCTCAAGCTTTCTTTTTCAAAAAAGTTATTTTGTTCTAAGGTATAAGCAACTTTTATTAAAAGAGTTTCACTAAAGTAAGGAGCTAAAAATTGAATACCTACTGGTAAATGATGAGCATACCCACAAGGAACAGAGATACCAGGAATTCCTGCTAAGTTAGCTGAAATAGTAAATATATCTGAAAGATACATACTTAAAGGATGGTTAAATTTTTCCCCTATTTTAAAAGCAATGGTAGGAGTAGTTGGGGTAAGAATAAGATTACAACATTTAAAAGCTTGGTTAAAATCTTCTTTAATTAAAGTTCTAACTTTTTGAGCTTTTAAGAAATAAGCATCATAATAACCAGCAGAAAGGACAAAAGTACCTAAGGTAATCCTTCTCTTTACCTCTGCTCCGAAACCTTCTTTTCTAGTTTCTCTGTACATCTGCATAAGATCATTACTTGGATAGCGATAACCATATTCTATCCCATCATAACGAGCTAAATTAGAACTAGCTTCCGCCGTGCAAATTAAATAATAAGTAGCTACCGCATACTCAGTATGAGGAAGAGAGATCTCCAAACAATGAGCTCCCAACTCTTCAAGTTTAGCTATCGCTTGCTTTATATTAGACATAACTTCTTCTTGAATGCCCGTTGTAAAGTATTCTTTAGGAATGCCAATCTTGATACCTTTTATTTCTCCATCTAAGAACCTCGTATAATCTGGTATTGAGCAATCTTGTGAAGTCGTATCTTTAAGATCGTGCCCGGCGATAGTGTTTAATAAGATCGCTAAATCAGTAACATCTTTAGTTAGAGGTCCAATTTGATCCAGGGAAGAAGCAAAAGCTATTAATCCATACCGAGAAACAAGGCCATAAGTAGGCTTAAGCCCTACTACTCCACACAAAGCAGCTGGTTGTCTAATAGAGCCTCCGGTATCTGAACCTAGGGCTAAAATCGCTTCATCAGCAGCTAAGCAAGCAGCTGATCCTCCACTTGAACCACCTGGAATCCTTTCTTTTTCCCAAGGATTTTTGACTGGCCCATAATAAGATGTTTCATTAGAAGAACCCATCGCAAATTCATCCATATTGGTTTTACCTATGAAGATGGCGCCAACAGCTTTAAGTTTTTCTATGACCGTGGCATCGTAAGGAGCATAGTAATTATTAAGAATTTTAGAACCACAAGTAGTAAGTGTTCCTTTAATGCAAATATTATCTTTAACCGCAATGGGAATTCCTGTTAAAGGATGAAGTTCTTCTTTATTCTTGATCTGACGATCAATAATTTCTGCTTGTTTTAAGGCTTGATCGAAAAATTTGGTAATATAAGCATTAATCTCCGGATCTGTTGTTTTAATCCGTTCTATGACAGAATTTACTAATTCCTGGCAAGAAATTTTACGGTCATTAAGAAGTTGGTGGGCTTGGTGAGCAGTTAGTTGATATAGCTCCATTCTGAAGTTCCTTTTATCTTTCTTTAAATACTTCTTTGATCAAAGAAGTATTTTGATGAGCTTCTTTGATTACCTCGCCAATACTTAGCATCTCTTCTTCTTTCATCTGAGCAAACAAAGGAAGGCATAAGATATGATCTGAGATAAAATTAGTATTCTCCAACCCTTCTAAAGGAATGTCTTTACTCTTGTAAATTTCTTGCTTATGAACAGGTGGAAAAAAGTATTTGCGACTGCTGATGTTTTCTCTTTCTAAAACTAAAGCCAGTTCATCTCTATTTAAGCCAAATCTCTCTTCATCGATGATGATCGCAAAATCTTTATAACATGAAGAAGCATTTACTTCTATCTTTTGAAAACTTATTCCTGGAATATCTTTTAAGTTAGAGATATAAAAATTAGCTATTTCTTTTCTCTTGGCCAACCTCTCAGGAAATAACTCCAAATTTTTAAGAGCCGTAATGGCATTAACTTCTGTCATTCGAGCGTTTAAACCCACCATTTTACAGTGGTAATCTCCAGGATTGCCATAATCTCGACCCATCGTTATGGCTTCAGCTATCTCTTTATTATTAGTGACCACTACCCCTCCTTCTCCAGCTACCAATGGTTTAGTAGGACTTAAGCTAAATACTTCTACCTCCCCATAACCAGCTAAAGGAGAATTATTATACCTTGAGCCAAAAGCATGAGCGGCATCATAAATAACCTTTAAAGAATATTTCTGGGCAATCTTATTAATCTCTTCCACTAAGACCGGATTACCAAAAATATGAACAGGCATAATGGCCGAAGTTTCCTGATCTATCTTCTCTTCAAGGAAAGATACATTTATATTGAAAGTTTCCCTATGGCAGTCTACGAAAGTAGGAGTAAGGTTATTCCAAGACAAAGTATGAGCTGTAGCAAAAAAAGTGAAACTTGGAACGATAACTTTTCCTTTTAACTTTAAGGCTTTAAGACTTAAGATTAAACCAGAAGTACAATTAGCTACGCAAACTACATATTTAACATTTAAATAATTAGCTATCTTTTCTTCTAATGACCTTACATACTTAGCATTAGTAATCATCCCGCTTAAAAAGACTTCCTTAAACTTATCTTCCACTTCTTTAAAAGGTGGCAAGGAAGGAAAGGCAATAGGCAGATAATTTTTAAAGATAGGTTTTCCTCCTAAAATAGCTAACTTCTTCATTGTTCTCCTCTAAAACACTTGTTAAGATTGATAAAAAATGTGTTTTGTCTTAAGGACTTTTTAAAGACCTAAGAAACAATTGCCTCTAAAAAACTTTTTCCATGTTTCAAGCTTGGAACTTTAAACACTTCAGCAATAGTTTGACCCACATCAGCAAAAGATTCTCTTATTCCCAACCATTGGCCTTGAGAAAACTTTGACTGATAAACCAATAAAGGCACATATTCTCGAGTATGATCTGTCCCTTTAGTGGTAGGATCGCACCCATGATCAGCGGTAATAATTAAAAGATCTTCCTTCTTGAGGCCAGCCAAGATTAAAGGAAGATGATCATCAAATTCTAAAAGGGCCTTTGCATACCCTACAATATCATTTCTATGTCCATAAAGCATATCAAAATCAATTAAATTTGTAAAGATTAAACCATCCTTAACTTTTTTTAGAGCATTAATGGTCTTATGAAGACCATCATGGTTATCTTTAGTTGATAGACAATCTTTTATTCCAGAGCCACCAAATAAATCCTTTATCTTGCCAATACCCACGATACCGAGATTATTTTTCTCTAAAATATTTAAGAGAGTATCTTGGGGAGGTTTTATAGAAAAATCTTTTCTATTTTTAGTTCTTACCAAAGAACCTACTTCCCCAATAAAAGGTCGAGCAATAACTCGAGCTATTTGATAAGGATTTAATATCTCCCGAGCAATCTCACAAATTCTATAAAGTTCATTTAAGGGAATAATTTTTTCAGAAGCCGCAATTTGAAAAACACTATCTCCGGAGGTATAAACAATAAGTTTCTTTGTCTTGAGATGCTCGGCACCTAATTCTTTGATAATTTCCGTTCCAGAAGCCGGGTAATTACCAATAATCTCAAAACCAGTTTTGGCTACAAATTCTTTAATAATTTCTTCTGGAAATCCATGAGGAAAAGTAGCAAAAGGTTCTTCGGTAATAAGCCCAACTAATTCCCAATGCCCTGTAGTAGAATCTTTGCCTACCGAAGATTCTTTCATTTTTCCGTAAAAAGCTTGAGGAGTTATTTTATCATTTATGCCTCTGATGTTAGAGATTAAACCTAATCCTAATCTTTCTAAATTAGGAAGATGAAGTCCTCGAAGGTAGTTAGCTATATTAACTAAGGTATTACATCCTAAATCCCCATATTGCTCTGCATCAGGAAGAGCCCCCACTCCTACGCTATCCAAAATAATTAAGATTACTCTTTTAAAGAAAAGATTATCCTTCACTTATATCACTTCTCTAATTAAAAAGAAACTTAGTCTTAATAGTTGAAATAGAAGGAGGCGAGACTACGTCTGTTCTAATGATGGTAAGTATAAATTCCTTTGGTAACATTTTGCCTAGATTGTTACAACGCAGCCAACTAAGGTGGACCCATTTGTCAAGACAATAATTTAGGTTTTTTAAGTTACACTTAAATTATTCTTAATTAAAATAAACCTCAACTGGAGTCAAATAATTACGAATGACCCTATTAATCTCAACTTCCCTTAAAAGATAGAGATATATTTTATGTTCAGAATTAGGTTTGCTTAAGTTGGGCTTGGGATAGATTGCCTCAAGCCCCATCTGCTGCATCAGGTTCTGAACCAGTTTTCGGTTAATTTGATGACCATTCCTTTTTAGGAATGCAGTTTCTTCCTGGAACCATAGAAAGGAGTTTTGACATATTGTTCATCTATTAGCCGCATCAGGACAAGATTGTGTCAGTCTATCACAGGTTCATAGTAAATACTTGATCTGGATACTTCTAAAAGCTCTGCCTGGCGGTTAATGGGTACTTCCCTATTTGTTTTATCAATGAGCAATAATTTCTCTTTATGAGAGAAGTCCAGCAGTTTGCTTTTCTATAGCCTTCTCTATGGTATGATAGATAACTGGTTTTCCTAATAGAGGAAGGATATTTTTATTCTTAAGACCTTTACTCCCTCCCCGGGCAGTAATTACTCCAACTATATTTGCCTTCTTTTTATTCATTGAACCCATGGAGTTCTCTATGTTTTTTAAATGCAGGTAGTTCTACCTGTCTTTGAGCCCTTCTGTATAATTCTTCACCATAGAGTTCAATATTAAACCTCTCCATCTCCTCAGTCGAGGGAGGACGATAATGGAGATTAACCTCCTCAATCATCTCCTCTCGCAAGGCTATCAGCTCATCATCAGTGAATGCATCTGTAAGATTAACAGTGAAATCAACGGCATCTCCAAGCCTTAAGATAAAGTCCTCTATGTCTCCTTTGATTTTATTGTTTTTTAGGGCATATTCAAATAATTCTGTGCCTGGATATGGGGTGGCAAACATCAAGCCCTTCAAAGGAATAGCTGTCTCCTTACAAAACTCAACGGTCTCCCACGCTGTCTCCCCTGTCTCCCCAGGCATACCCACTATAAATGAGGTAGGCAACCTTAATCCTACCTCCCTATTTAAAGATATTGCCTCTTTGGCCTGTTCAACCGTAACCCCTTTCTTCATAGAATCAAGCATCCTCTGACTTCCTGACTCTATCCCATAACTTATAGAAACACAGCCTGCCTCTTTTGCCCTTTTGTACAACTCTCTATTGGCAAGATTTACCCTCCCTGTAGCTGACCATTTTATCCTAATATCTGCCCTTTGCAATCTTTCACAAAACTCCTCCACTCTTTTAGGTGTGGCAATGAACTCATCGTCTTGAAATGATACAAAGTCAATCGAGTAGTCTCTCTTCAAAAACTTAATGGCTTCGACAATATAATCAACAGAATGTGGCCTATACTTCCTTCCAAAGGCCCTGAAGCAAAAGGTACACTGATAAGGACATCCTCGGCTTGAGATAAAATCAATATCCCTACCAACGCCAACTACAGGGTTATTAAGATAAACATCCATTGGAAGTAGGTCCCATGCAGGAAAAGGAATGATGTCAAGGTCTCTTATCAACTCTCTCTCAGGGGTCTTCACTGTCTGACCATCTTTCTTGAACCAAATCCCTTTTACACTGTCCAGTTTAGACCCTGTTTCAATAGCATGGAGGATTTCTGGTAAGGTCATCTCCCCTTCCTGATTGCATACAATATCGACCCCTGTTCTCTGAAGCACCAATTCGGGAACTGAGAAACCAACACTTCCTCCCACTATGATAGGAATACCCGGGTGTATTGCCTTTATTGTCTCAGAAAGCCATTTTACCTCCCTATAAACAGGAATCAAGCCACCTATTCCAACTACATCATAGTCCAGACTCTTTAGCCTACTCCTTACCTCTTCCTTAGAATAACGACATCCATTGATGTCTAAAAGGATGACATTATACCCCTTTTCTCTCAATACAGAAGCAAGGATAGCAATTCCATGTGGGATGTTTCGAGGAAGGTCCCTCTCCCTTATAAGAGGATTAATTAATAGAATATTCATATCTTGAATTCAACCAGAAAGCGCAACACTCGACTTAAAGACTTCTAATGGAGTCTGATAATTAAGGGATTTATACCAAGTTGCAATCAGAAATAAAATGTTGCAAGCTACCAAATATCTCAAATATCTTATTGTTTTGGATTTTGAATTTTGGTATTCGGATTTGTTTCGTATTTCGGATTTCGATATTCGGATTTAACCGTTTTTTCATATTTATACCGAAATTGTTATTATACCTTTGATTGCAATTTGGTATTAAGCCTTGTAACAGGTAGGCACAATATTGTATTTCTTGACTAAAAATTCTGCATATAAAAAATCAGCATAACTATCTACATCTACCGTATCTTCTTTGTTTTGGATAATAGCTCTTACCTTATTTCCCATAAAACGATACAAAGGAAGTCTACCATTATCTTTCATTAAAACTTCTTTTTTTCGAACGCAGACTTCTCCATCATAAATATATAGTTTACTTAATCTTTGTCTCTGATTAACCTTACTTTGGATATTTTGAAATATCTCTAAATCTTCATCAAGCTTAAGCATCCAATCAGGATGGTATTTTCCTACCGCAACTACAGAAAGCACGGCATCTAAGTCATTCTTAATTAAAAGATCTAAAGCTTTGTCTATTAATCCTTCTTTTCTAATAGGAACATTACCAGGTAAGCTTACTATATAATCTGGATGATAATTCTCTTTTTCTGATAAATAATTAACTGTATAAATTAAAGCATCTTCCACCAGAGAAGTATCAGAAGATAGCTCCACTGGTCGATCAATTACTGAAACTCCACACTTAAGAGCAACATCTTTAATCTTTTTATCTTCTGTAGAAACTACTACCTTATCTGGAAGCTTTGCTTTTAAGGCAATATCAATAGTATAAGCAATAAGTGGGACACCCTGGATGGGCAAGATATTTTTATTTTTAACTTCTTTGCTTCCTCCTCGAGCCGTTATAATCACTAATATTTTTGTCTCTTTTTTCATAAATTTCACGCCTTCCTGAGGACCATAGGGCAAAGCTTGACGGAAGATAGTTCCGAACATTAGCCAGGACTATCTTTTTTCTAAAATATCTCTTTGGTCAAATAAGTTTATTTTTCTAAATAGTCTTTAAGTTTTCTACTGCGAATAGGGTGGCGAAGTTTTCTCAAGGCTTTAGCTTCAATTTGCCTGATACGTTCTCGAGTAACTCTAAATTCACACCCCACCTCTTCTAAAGTTCTTGGAAACCCATCTTCTAAACCAAAACGCAAATTCAAAACTCTCTCCTCCTGGGGAGATAAAGTTTTAAAAACATTCCTTATTTGTTCTTGTAATAATAAGAAAGTGGTAACATTTACTGGTGAATCCACTGATCTATCTTCCACGAAATCACCTAAGCGAGTATCACCTTCTTCGCCAATAGGAGTTTCTAAAGAAATAGGTTCTTGAGAAATTCGTAAAATACTTCTCACTCTACTTATAGGGTAACCTAATTCTTTAGCTATTTCTTCGGGAATTGGTTCTCGGCCATATGCTTGAACTAAACGACGAGATTCTTTAATTACTTTATTAATTTGCTCTACCATATGAACAGGAATACGAATAGTTCGCGATTGGTCAGCAATAGCTCGAGTAATGGCTTGTCTTATCCACCAGGTAGCATAAGTGCTAAAACGAAATCCTTTTTTATATTCAAATTTTTCTACTGCTTTCATAAGTCCTATATTTCCTTCTTGAATTAAATCTAAAAAATTTAACCCCCAACTTATGTATTTCTTAGCAATGCTTACCACTAATCTCAAATTAGCACATACCATTAAAGCTTTAGCTTTAGCCATATCTTCCTCTATTGCCTTTAATTCTTGATAAATAAACTTTATTTTTTCTGTGCCTATTTCATAATCTTCTTTTATTTTGAGTAATTTATTTTTATTGTCTCTAATGATTTTTTGAACCCATTCCATCTCTTTCTTTACTTGAGGATTTTTCTTAAACGCCTTCTTTGATCTCATATTTTCTACTTGAAGTCTTTGATCTTCTTCTATCTCTTGAATATTCTTGACCGTTTTTTTTATATTCTTAGTAATTTCTGAAATAATACTTTTATGCAAACCTAACTTGTTAAATAACGTAAAGAGCTTATCTTTCTTTTCTTTTATCTTTTTTAAAAGTTTTTCTTTTTCTAAAAGTTCTTCTTTATCTTTTTTTACTTCTGAAACCTTCTCTTGGATTTCTTTTATTTCATCATCACATTCTATTATATTCTTCAGCTGCTTGGTAATCTTGAAGGAAAATTTTTTGTTTTTTTTATCCGTGAACATTGTAGCTTCTTGAGTGGAAAAGGAAATAAAATCAAAAATATCGACTTTCCCATCTTCTATTCTTTTATAAGCCTTTTTAAGTTCTTTAGTTAAGATACCATTTTGAATTAAAATCTTCTTGATTTTTTCTTCAGCTTCTTCTATTTTTTTAGAGACATCAATCTCTTCTTTGGGCTTTAACAATTCAGTACGACCAATATCTCGTAAATAAAGTTTTATAGGATCTTCAACCTTCAACTCTTCTTCTGTCTCTAATTTACGTTCACCTTCTCCGGAAATGGGAAATAATTTCTCCTCGCTTGTTTCCGTGGAAAGCTCATCTACCACATTAATGTTATGTTCACTTAAATAAACAAATATAACTTCTATTTCTTGAGGAGTTGAGCTATTTGGAATAAGCTCATTTAATTCATCATAAGTTAGCTCCTCTCGCTCTTTTTTGGATTCAATGAGTCTTTTAATTTCTTCAGGAATAACATTCTTTTTCACAAAAACTTATTTCTCCTTTTTTATTTTTTCTATCTCTTTTCTTAAAGAAAAACATTCTTGAATTAATTTTTGATCAATTATTCCATCTTTCTCTTTTTTTTTAATTTCTCTAACTTTTTTAGCTAATCTTCGATTATAGAAATAGTTTATATAATCTTTTATCTCCTCGGAAGTAACCTTACTCTCTTCTACACCTATTTCTGAAATAAAGAAATTTTGAGAAGGCGTTAGGTCATCTATTATTTTTTTAAATTCTATATTCTCTTGGTTTTCAATCTTTTTCAAGATTAAGCTATATATAGCCTTACATTCACTATCTTCAAAATCATCTACCTCAATTTTGTCCATAATTTGATTAGTAAGATTAAGATCTTGAAAGAATACTCTTAAGAAACCTTTTTCTGCCATTAAAGACCTTTTCTCTCCCTCTTGGATAAAACTCTCTTTAGTTTTGTTAGAAACAAATGGAGGTTTAAAAGAAATTTCTAATAATACCACCTCTTCAGCTATATTTAATTTATCAGCAATCTTTTTTACAAACTCTGTCTGTTGCAAAGGACTTTTTAATTTTAAATAAGTTGACTTTAAGGTCTTGATAAGTTTTCCCTTTCCTTCTGCTTTCTTTATATCTATCTCTCTTAAAGCCACAGCTATCTTATAGTCTAAAAAGTCACAAGCATTATTGATCAGACGGTTAAATGAAAGAACCCCTTTTTTTAATAAAAACTCTGCTGGATCTAATCTTTCAGGAAGAGTAACAATTTGCACCACCATCTCTTTTTCTAAAAATATATCTAAACTCCTAATGGTAGCCTTAATACCAGCGTTATCAGGATCATAAATTATAACTACTTTATTGGCATAACGTTTGATAATTTGAGCATGGTCTTCTGTTAAAGAAGTACCTAAGATAGCAGTTACATTTAAAATTCCTAATTGATAGGAAGTAATTACATCAAAATACCCTTCTACTAAGATTAAAAATTCTTTTAAACGAATAGCTTCTTTGGCAAAATTTAATCCATATAAAATTTGGCTTTTATTATAAATCAAGGTTTCTGGAGAATTGATGTATTTTGGCAAATTATTATTTAATACTCGAGCTCCAAAACCTAATATCCGATTTTGCAAATTAAAGGTGGGAAAGATTAACCGATCTCGAAAACGATCATAATAACCTTCTCTCTTCTTTATAGAAAGTCCTGCTTCCTCAATATTTTCTGCGCTTATTCCTTTCCAACTTAAATAACGATAAAGCTTATCCCAGCTAGGAAGAGCATACCCTAACTTAAATTTATCAATAGTTTGATTAGTTATACCTCTTTCTTTTAAATAAGAATAAGCTTTTTTTGCCTCTTCTTTCTTTAGGTTTTCTCTATAAAAATCTATAGCCAGGCTATTTATCTCTAAAAGTATATCTTTTTTAGATCTTTCTTCGGAAGGATAAACAGGTAAAGAAATTCCGGCTTTTTCAGCTAAAAACCTCACCGCTTGTGGAAACGAGTATCCTTCTATCTTCATGATAAAAGAATAGATATTTCCTCCCACATGGCATCCAAAACAATGAAATATTTGTTTTTTAGTACTTATAGTAAAAGAAGGAGTCTTTTCTGGATGAAACGGACAAAGCCCTTTATGATTTTCACCGCTCTTTTTTAACGAAACATACTGGGAAACAATATCCACAAGGTCAAAATGATCCCGAATTTCATTAATTATTGTTTCTGGAAAAATAGTACTTACCATAATTCTTTTGTTGATTATCAAGGATCAGCCATCTTAAATTTTTAAGATAATTTTAAGATAAAAGAATTTTAAGATAAAAGAAGATAAATTAAAAGAAGTTATATTCTTCTATATCTCTTAAAACCAGATGTTTCTATAATCTCCAAAGAATACTCTTTCTCGATCTTATCTAAAAGCAAATTCATGCCTATGTTATCAGACGAAATATGACCCGCTACGATAAGATTGATATGATACTTTTCTGCCTTCTTCCGGAGATCATCACTATAATGCATACCTATCATTGTTCCTACTCCAGCTATAGAAAGTTTTTCAAATGAATCCTTAGAACCTTCGGTACCTCCAGTCATATCTACAAAGATTTTCCCTATCCGATTATTTTCATTTCCAGCAATAATTTTAGGACCGGCGACATTTAATAAAGCTTCTTTATATTCAGGAATGTTCTTTAAAACCTTAACTACATCTCTAACCTTCTTATGCTCCTTTTGATCAAGCATCTTCTGTAGATAGTCAACAACATGATTGTCCGCAGGAGTATGCATACACATAAAGGGAATGTCTAAAAGACGTGCCATATCTACAGTCCTGTTATGGTTAACTGGTAACAATTTTCTTTCTACCTCTGAAATCCGTTCTTTTAGAATACCTTCAGCTATATTAATAGGAACTCCAAATTTATTTAATACATCCGATTGCATCTTCATCACTCCATAAAGACCAGCTAAGGCATATCCTTCAGGGTGATGGGCAATAACCAAATCAATAGATTTTCCTTTCTCAGACAATCTATCAGCTAATAATATCTCTCCCCCCTCCATATCGATACCTACTAAGATTCTTTTGATTATCTTTTCCCTATTTCCATATAGAATTCTGGTATCTGAAAAAGGATTGCTTAGTTTTTCCTGATCAAATTCACTTTTTTCCTCTTCCTTTAAGTCTTGGTAACTTTTTTTAGTTTCTTCTAGTTCTTCTTCAACAGCTTTTCTACCACGAGGATCTACTTCTATTCCATGGTCAACTACAAGCTGATAAAGCTTTTCTATAGTCAGCATCTTTACCTCCCAACTAATAATAGTATTAAATAAACAATAAATGTTATCATATATTAACCTTGTAAGCAAGCAATTTTTTATTTATGTTAGCCACAAATAGAAATGTCTTATTCTACCAATTTATAAATGTCCTCTTTTGCCTTGACAAAATTGCTGTTTTTTCTTGACATTGTTTAATGTTATTTAGTACATTAGTTCAGCTATTGAACTAAGAAAATCGCCATTATAGTAGTTATTAACGAAAACTGGACATAGGAAATAATACCGAGCAATAAAAGATAAACTTGTTTGCCCTCAAATTAATTTGCTCTATGTCAAATTTTTATTAATAAGTGCTATATATAGCGATAAGAAAGGTAAAGGCATGAAAAAAGTTTTGGTAACGGGCATTGCTGGTTTTATTGGCTTTCATTTGGGAAGGAAATTATTGGATAGAGGTGACGAGGTTGTTGGTATTGATAATATTAATGATTATTATGATGTAAATTTGAAAATGGCGAGGCTGTCTCAATTAGAAGGTAGAAATAGATTTAAGTTTGTAAAGATGTCTCTTGAAAATAAAGAGGATGTCCTTAATTTATTTAAGGGTGAAGGATTTGATGCAGTTGTAAATCTTGCAGCACAAGCTGGGGTACGTTACAGTCTTACAAATCCTTATATTTATATAGAAAGCAATATTGTCGGTTTTACCCATATCCTTGAGGGATGCAGGCACTATAGCGTGAAACATCTTGTCTTTGCCTCATCAAGCTCCGTATATGGCGCCAACACAAAGATGCCCTTTTCGGTTCATCACAATGTTGACCATCCGGTATCCCTGTATGCAGCTACCAAGAAGGCTAATGAGATTATGGCGCATACCTATGCCAGCCTCTATAAAATTCCATGTACCGGACTGAGATTTTTTACTGTCTATGGTCCATGGGGCAGGCCGGATATGGCACTGTTCTTATTTACAAAGGCGGTACTGGAAGGCAAACCTATAGATGTCTTTAACTACGGTAAAATGCAAAGGGACTTTACTTATATTGACGATATAATAGAAGGGGTAGTCAGGGTTCTGGATAAAATCCCCCAGTCTAATCCTGTATGGAGCAGCGATCTACCTGATCCATCGTCAAGCTATGCTCCTTATAAAATATATAATATAGGAAACAATAATCCTGTTGAACTGAGGTGTTTTATAGAAACACTTGAAGACTGTCTTGGTAAAAAAGCAGAGAAAAACCTTTTGCCAATACAGGCTGGAGATGTCCCGGCTACTTATGCTGATATAGATGACCTTATGAGAGATGTTGGATTCAAGCCGACAACAAGTATTAAAGAAGGAATAAAGAGGTTTGTGGAGTGGTATAAGGAATATTATAAACACCTTTAAAGAGAAAAAATGGATATTATGGGAGCAATGGACATATATAGCAGGGAAGATTCAAAAGCTTTATCATCCAGAGAGATGAACATTTACTAATAGTTTCGAGATATGTGGAAGGCAATTTTATAAGGGCTGGCTTCGTGAATTCAGCGAAAGAATGGTTGTGGCCTTTTCAAAAAGAGAGGATTTATGGTCTGGTCAAGGGGTAGTTCTTCTGTGATAAATGGGCGATAAACAGACTACCTTTTTTGTTTACTCCTTATCTTTCAACACCTTACAACAATTACTTCACAATAATTACGAAAGAACCAAAATATGCTTTTAAAAAGTCATCAAGGGCTTCATTTTACCTCAAGACTATTTTTGGAAGAACTTGCTTGGTGGAATTTTTCAAAGCAACGCATCGTTTTATAGGTATTTCCTTGTTTCCGATAGGCAAAGCCTAAATTACGCCATACTTGAGGAATATTAGGATTTATATCGACACATCTTTCGTAACATTTAATAGCTTTATCAACCTCATTTGTTTCTTCGTAACACATCCCTAATTCACTCCAAGCCAAGGCCCATTCTGGATCTAAAGAGAGAGTCTTTTTAAGACATTGGATACTTTCTTTAATATCTTTGATCTTCTTTTTATGCATTCCCAAACTATACCAGGCTAAAGCATTTTCAGGATCAATAGAGAGAGATCTTTCTAAGCATTGTATTTCTTTATCGATCATCTTCCTTTTGTTATAGAGCACCGCTAAGCTATACCAAGCTAAAGCATTTTCAGGATCAATCTCCAAAGCTTTAAGATAACACTCCATCTCCTTATCTATATTATTCTTTTTTCCATATAAAGTTCCTAAATTATACCAAGCCAGAGCATATTCTGGATCTAAGGCAATGGTTTTTTCGTAACATTTCAGCTCTTTTTCATGTTCTCCTTGTTGTCGGTATGAAACTCCTAAATTATACCAAGAGACAGCATAATCCTGATCAGCTTTAATAGCTTTTTCAAAGCACGCTATCTGAGCTTTGATATTACCTTTTCTTCCATAGGCTAAACCCAAATTATATAAAGCAATAGTATTTTCTGAATCAATAGAGATGGCCTTAGCATAACATCTGGCCTCTTTAGTAACTTCTCCTTTTTTACCATAAGCGATACCTGAATTCAACCAGGCTAAAGCATTTTCAGGATCAATTTCTATCGCTTTAGCATAACACTGAATCTCTTTCTCAAATTCTCCTTTTCGGCCATATAAAACCCCTAAATTATACCAAACCAGACTATATTCTCTCGATATTTCAGAAGCAATGGTATATAATTTTATAGCTTTATCCACCTGATTTTCCAGGCCGTAAATATATCCAAAGTTAGCTAATATCCGGGCATAAGCATTTTTAGTATCTTCCTCTACCCTCTCTATAGCCAATGAAGAAAGCTTCATAAACTCATCTTCACAGGAAGCTAGTTTACTTATTACCCAAAGCACAGAGATATCTTCTTTATTCTTAAGAAGGAGAGCCGAGAGTTTTTCTTTTTGT
>JAHJRX010000033.1 GCA_018830565.1 bacterium
AATCTTGCCCACTCTTTTTTGCTCATTTCGAAAATGTCCTTTTCTTCCATTTCTCCCTCCTTTTTTGAGGGATATTTTACATCCTTAAACAGGACATTTTCATTTTGCCAGATTAGGACATTTTCATTTTGGTATTACACTATTTTTTTGATGTTGTGATTATAATATCAAAATGTTATATTTAACAACTAAATAAAAATTAATTGACAATAAAGTATCGATATGTTAAATCTTATATATAGTTTAAGATTCAGAAGAGAGGTAATTTTAAATAGAAAGTTTGTAGTTAATTAAAAGTTTTTTAATTGATCCTGGTTTTTTAAACTTTGAAATAATTAAAGTTTGAAATAAAATAATTAAAAATAAAAGGAGTTTTATTTTGGAAATAATTGTTACCGGTCGTCATATAGAAATAACAGCAGCTTTAAAAAACTACATAGAGAAAAAATTATCGAAGATTGAGAAATACTTTAAAGATAAGTCCTTAATTGTAAATGTAACACTTTTTATAGAAAGAAGTTGTCACCAAATAGAAGTATCATTGCTTTCCAGTGGGCAAGTAGTTAATGGTAAAGTTTCTTCTAATGATATGTATTTATCTATCGATAAAGTTGTCCTAAAATTAGAAAGCCAACTTAAAAAACAAAAGGAAAAACAAAAGATTAACCTGCCTAATAAAGAAGCTGTCTTAGAAACTTTTTCTTCTCAAGGAGAAGCTACCTGTAGAGTTATAAAAACTAAAAAATTTGCTACTAAACCTATGCCTTTAGATGAAGCCATTATCCAATTAAATCTTAGCAAAGAAGTCTTTTTTGTTTTTTTAAACTCAAAAACAAATCAAGTCAATGTTATTTATCATCGGCGAGATAAAAATTTAGGATTAATAGAGCCAGTTTTTGAGTAATGAGGAGGAAATTATGACTTTAGCTGAAATATTAAATGAAGATGTAATTGAAGTTGCCCTAAAAGCAAAAAATAAAGAAGAAGTCTTGGTAGAAATGGTAGATCTCTTAAAAAAGGGAGGAAAAATTAAAGATAAAGAGGAAATTTTAAGAGTAGTTAAAAGTAGAGAAGAGTTAATGAGTACTGCGATTGGTAATGGCATAGCCATACCTCACGGTCGGTCTAATTGTATAGATAAAGTTGTAGCTGCTTTTGGAAAATCAGAAGAAGGGATAGAAGATTTTAGTAGTTCAGATAAAAAACCTGTTTATTTAATCTTTCTCCTTGTGGTTCCTGAAGATAATTCTGGTATTAATGTAAAAGTTTTAGCTAGAATTTCAAGATTACTCAAACATAATTATTTTCGTGAATTATTAATAAAGACTAAAACATCCCAAGAAGTTTTATCCTTAATAAAAAAAGAAGAGGCCAAGCATTTATAAAGGGATAGACTCAAAATAAGAGCAGACAGAGGATTATGGACACCAAGGATTTTCATTTTAAATTTATCATTACAATTTGCAAATTCCAAATTTGAAATTTAAAATAAGTTTTGTATCTTCCATGATCTTTTTACCTATTCCGAAGTCTATGAGTCTTCGCTACCCACTTATTATAACCCTAATTTATAGCACCTGTTAATTATAGCATTTATTAATGAAAATTTGACATAGAGCAAATTAATTTGAGGGCAAACAAGTTTATCTTTTGTTGCTCGGTATTATTTCCTATGTATCCTATGTCCGGTTTTCGTTAATAACTACTATATTGGGTATAGATCAATCTTACCAAGTTTCGATAACTTGTCTCTCTTGATAAAAACAAGTCAAGTAATTTGTCCAAATTTTCAAATATGGTCGGAATATCTATTGAAGAAATTTTAAATGATTCTAATTCTAACTTAGAATTGGAACTTATAGCTGGTGAAGAAGGGCTAAAAAAGAAGATTGTAGCCACTGATGTCAATAGGCCTGGCTTAGCTTTAACCGGATACTTAAAGTACTTTGAATATAAAAGAGTTCAAGTATTTGGTAAGACAGAAATGTCTTATATTGAAAGCTTCTCTCTTGGAAAAAGGAAGATTTTATTTAATAAATTATTTTCATATAAGATTTTAGCTATTATTACTTGGAGCCAAGAAATTCCAAATGATTTAGTAAAGATAGCTATTAAAAATAAAACTATTATCTTAAGAACAAGTTTGCCCACGAATAAATTTGCTACTCGCTTGGCTATCTACTTAGAAGATAAGTTAGCTCCTTCTACCAGTATTCACGGTGGTCTTTTAGATGTGTTTGGAGTAGGAATAATGATTTTAGGAAAAAGTGGAGCTGGAAAGAGTGAATGTGCTTTAGAATTAATAGAAAGAGGACATCGCTTAATAGCTGATGACATTGTGGATATCAAACGAACAGCCAGCAATGCTTTAATTGGTTATGGGGCTGAGCTGATTAAACATCATATGGAGATAAGAGGCTTAGGAATTATAAACATTAAAAATTTATTTGGCATTGGAGCCATAGAATCTTCAAAAAAGATAGACTTAGTAGTTAATTTAGAAGAATGGAGCGCCACCAAAGAGTATGATCGTTTAGGCTTGGAAGAACCGACCATCTCTATCTTAGGCATAAAGATTCCTCAGATTCTTCTTCCTATTCGGCCAGGAAGAAACATTGCTGTAATTATTGAAGTAGCAGCGATGAATCATCGCTTGAAGGAGATGGGCTACCACTCCGCCGAAGAATTTAATAAAGAACTTTTAAACTGGATTCAAGATTCCTCTCAAAAGACAAAGACATGAAGACAAAATTTATTATTATTACCGGTCTTTCTGGAGCTGGTAAGAGTTTAGTTGTTAAATGCCTTGAAGATTTAAATTTTTTTTGTGTAGATAACTTACCTACTGCTTTAGTCCCTAAGTTTGTAGAGTTATGTGGTAAACCTGAAAGTAAAATTGATAAAATAGTCTTAGTGATAGATATTAGAGAAGGAGAATTTTTAGAAAACTTTTTTGATGTTTTAAATAATTTTAAAACTCAAAATATTACTTACAAGGTTCTCTTTTTAGATGCTTCTAATGAAGTTATTACTAGACGATTTAATGAAACTCGAAGAAGACACCCTTTATTTTTAAAGACAGAAACTTTAATTGAGAGTATTAATAAAGAACGAGAAATACTTCAAAGGATAAGAGAAAGTGCCGATATTATCATTGATACGACTAATCTTACTCCCAACGAACTTCATCATACTCTGAAAAAGGCAATTAGTCCTACTACCAAAGAGACTCTTATTCCTATGAATATAAGCATTGTCTCTTTTGGTTATCGATTTGGAATACCTAATGATGCAGACTTAGTCTTTGATGTAAGGTTTTTACTCAATCCCCATTACATAGAAGAACTAAGTCATCTGACCGGAGATGATCTAAAGGTAAGTGATTTTATCTTAAATCATGATCTTACTAAGATCTTTGTTAAAAAATTTAAAAAGTTTATCTTTTTTTTAATTCCTCAATACATAGAAGAAGGTAAAACTTATCTTACTATAGCTATTGGCTGCACAGGTGGCAGGCATCGTTCAGTGGTGATAGCTAATTTACTTTCTCAAGAAATTTCCAAAAAGAAATATAAGGTAAATTTAATTACTTATCATCGGGATATTTATAAAAAATGAATGAAATGAATGATCTTACTCAATTAAGAAAAGAAATTGACCGGATTGATAGTCAAATTTTGGAATTACTTAACCAAAGACTAAATACAGCTACCTCCATTGGTCAGATTAAAAAAGAAAACGGAATTGACATTTTTAGTCCAGATCGAGAAAATAGGATTATTAAACACCTTATTTCTCAAAATAAGGGTTTATTTTCTAATAAAGCTCTTTCTGCTATCTTTAGTGAAATAATTTCTGCTTCTCGAAATACTGCTTTTTTGGAAAAGATTGCTTACTTAGGCCCAGAAGCTACTTTTACTCATCTGGTAGCTAAGAATAAATTTGGCTCTTCTTCAGAATACCTAAGTTTAGATAGTATTGAAGAAGTTTTCGCCAAGGTAGAAAAAAGAGAAGCTAATTATGGAGTGGTGCCTATTGAAAACTCTAATGAAGGGGTAATAACTAATACTTTAGACATGTTTATAGACTCTGATTTAAAGATATGTGCTGAAATTTACCAAGAAATATCTCATTGCTTGCTTTCCCAAGTAAAATCTATCAAAGAGATTAAGAAAGTCTACTCTCATTCTCAAGCTTTTGCTCAAACTAAGAATTGGCTAAATAGTAACCTTTATTGGGCAGAAAAGATTATCACTTCCAGCACGGCTAAAGCAGCAGAAATTGCCAGCCAAGATAATACTTGCGCGGCCATAGCTAGCACTATTGCGGCTAATATTTACAACTTAAATATCTTAGATAAAGACATAGAAGATCATCTCAGAAATTATACTCGTTTTTTAGTCATTGGCCATACATTATGTGCCCCTACCGATCATGACAAAACCTCCACTCTCTTTTCCATAAAAGATAAGCCCGGAACTTTGCATAGTAGCTTAAAACCATTTTCTAAATATAATATCAATCTCACTAAGATAGAGTCTCGTCCTTCAAAACAAGAAATGTGGAAATATCTATTCTTTGTTGATTTGCAGGGACATGTCGATGATCAAAAAATTAAAAAAGCTCTTTCTGAATTAGAAAAAAATTGTCTGATCTTTAAAGTCTTAGGATCTTACCCAATAGGAAATTGAGTCAACATTCAGGTATCAGCTTTTCTATATGCAATCCATTAATTAAGTTGACATACCTCGTAGGGAAAATCCACCCCCTAACCCCCGCCAGCGGGGGATAAGTTTGTCTCTGTCCGAAAAGAAAGGCAACGAAACAACGGACATCCACGAGGCTGTCCCCCGCTGGCGGGGGTTAGGGGGTGGAAATACAACTATTATGTCAAGTTATTTATCAGATTGCATATAGCACTTATTAACGAAAATTAGACATAGGAAATAATACCAGCAAAAAAGGAGAAATTAATTGATTATTGTATTAAAACCTGGGGCTACTCAAGAGCAAATAGATCATATTGCCGAACGATTAAGTAAAGTAGGTTTAAAACATCATGTTTCTAAAGGATCAGAAAGAACCATTATTGGGGTAATAGGAGATGATCGAATTCTTTCTGCTTATCCTTTAGAAGCTGTTCCTGGCATAGAAAAGGTTTTGCCTATTTTAAAACCTTATAAATTAGCTAGTAGAGATTTTAAACCTGAAAAGACTACCATAAACATAGACAATAAAGTTACTATTGGAGGAGATACCTTAGTAATTATAGGTGGTCCTTGCTCTGTAGAAAGCGAAGAGCAAATTTTATCCGCCGCTAAAGCCGTAAAAGAAGCAGGAGCTCATATCTTAAGAGGAGGAGCTTTTAAGCCTCGTACTTCTCCTTATGACTTTCAGGGGTTAGGAAAAGAAGGCTTAAAATATTTAGCCTCGGCTTCCCAAGAAACAGGATTACCTATTATCACTGAAGTGATGGATCCTCGAGAAGTAGATTTAGTAGTCCAATATGCTTCCATTATCCAAATTGGAGCTCGTAATATGCAAAATTACTCTCTCTTAAAAGAAGTGGGTGCCTGCAAAAAACCTATTCTTCTTAAAAGAGGCCTGAGTGCTACGATTAAAGATTTATTAATGTCCGCTGAATATATTCTCTCTTCTGGGAATCCAGAAGTAATCTTATGCGAAAGAGGTATTCGTACTTTTGTTGAAGTAACTCGTAATACCTTGGACATCTCAGCTGTTCCCGTAATTAAAGAATTAAGCCATCTGCCTATTATTGTTGATCCGAGCCATGCAGGTGGTAATTGGAAATGGGTAGCCCCTTTGTCTAAAGCCAGCGTAGCTGCTGGATGTGACGGTTTGCTGATCGAAGTCCACCCTAATCCAGAAGAAGCATATTCAGATGGAGAACAATCTCTCACTCCCACAAAATTTATAAATCTTATCAATGAATTAAAGCCCTTAGTTAAGCTTATGGGAAAAATAATTTAGAATGATCAAGCAATTAACCATCATTGGTTTAGGATTAATTGGAGGCTCTTTAGGACTGGCTTTAAAAGCTAAGAACAAAAATTTAAAGATTATTGGAGTAGCAAGAAATTCTAACCAGATCGAAAAGGCAGTTAGATTAGGTGTCATTGACCAAGGATTCATAGATCCTAAAAAAGGAGTAGAAGATTCAGATGTTGTGGTCATAGCTACTCCTATAAGGGCTATTGAAAAAGTTGTTTTAGAGATTATTCCTTTTGTAAAACCTTCTTGTGTCATTACTGACACCGGGAGTACTAAGAACGAGATTACAAGTTCTGATAGCCTTTTTTTTTGTCAAAGTATAAATTTTGTAGGAAGTCATCCTATTGCTGGATCTCACCTTTTTGGAATTGAAGCTGCAAAAAAAGACTTATTTGCTCATAAGCCCTGCATTATTACTCCTCTTCCTTCTACTTCTGAAGAGAGTCTAAAACAAATAAAAGAAATTTGGGAGTTAGCCGGAGCTAAAATATATTTTTTAACTCCCTTAGAACACGATGAAATTTTTGCTTTAATTAGCCATCTACCTCATATCTTAGCTTCTGCCTTGATTAATATTACCAATGATTTACAGAAAAAGTTTCCCATTCTTCCTGATATCATAGCCCCAAGCTTTAGAGATATGACCCGCATTGCAGCTAGTAATTCCTATATGTGGAGCGACATAGTTTTAAGTAATGACGAGATGATTTTAAAAAGCATAACTCTATTGAAAGATAAGATTTCTTACTGGGAAAAAATAATTAAAGAAAAAGAAAATATCCAGATAAAAGAAGAATTTTCAAATTCTAAAAAGTGGAAAGAAGAGAATAATGCTCTCGATAACAGTTAAACCCATAAGATGGAAAAAACATCATGCCTTCTATCACAGTTAAACTTATTAAATATTTAAAAGGAAGTATAGATATTCCCGGAGATAAATCTATTACCCATCGAGCTATGATCTTAAGTTCTTTAGCCGATGGAGAAACCTTAATTAAAGATTTTTTAAAGAGCGAGGATTGTTTAAATACTTTATCTGCTTTAAGATTAATGGGCGTTGAGCCTATATTTCAAGATAAAGATCTTTATATTTCTGGAGTTGGGTTAAATGGGCTTAGGGAACCAAAGGAGTTAATAAATTTAGGAAATTCAGGAACGAGCATGAGACTTCTTTTGGGTTTTCTTTCAGCTCAAGGATTTTTTACGGTTCTGACTGGAGATGATTCGCTAAAGAGTAGACCAATGAAGAGAGTAATAGAGCCTCTTTCTTTAATGGGCGGTAAGATATACGGCCGAGATGACAATAATTTTGCTCCTTTAGCTGTGGTTGGTAATCCTAAGCTGAAAGGTATTAATTATAAAGCTCCTTTGGCCAGTGCTCAAGTAAAGTCGGCTGTTTTGTTAGCTGGTTTATATGCTCTTGGTAGCACTTCTTATACTGAACCAATTCCTTCCAGAGATCATTCTGAAAAAATGCTAAGTTATTTTGGGGCAGAGATAAAAAAAGAAGGACTTACTACCACTATTAAAAAAGCTTCTTATTTAAGATCTCCTCAGGTAATAAATATTCCCAGAGATATATCTTCGGCTTCTTTCTTCATCGTTTTAGCTACTTTAATTTCTAATTCTTTTCTTTATATTCCTAATTTAGGTTTAAATCCTAATAGAACTGGTATTTTAGCAGTATTAAGTAAGATGGGAGCATCTATAGAAATTTTAAATTTTCATGAAGAATGTGGAGAGCCAGTAGGAGATCTAAAGATTATAGGCAGTGAGAAATTAAAGAGTGTGACTTTGGATTATGAAATTATTCCCCAAATTATTGATGAAATTCCTATTATTGCCTTAGCTGCTTGCTTAGCCCAAGGAACTACTAAAATTACAGGAGCTTCTGAATTACGAGTAAAAGAATCTGATCGTATTAAGACCACCGTAAGTGAACTTAATAAATTAGGAGCCAAGATTAAAGAATTGGAAGATGGTCTGCTGATCGAAGGAGTAAACTTTCTTGTGGGCAACAAAGTAACTTCTCACGGAGATCATCGAATAGCTATGACCTTAATTATAGCTGGATTGGTTTCAAGGGGAGAGACAACAGTAGAAGACATAGAGTGTCTTAATACTTCTTTTCCTCAATTTACTAAAATCTTATTTGACTTAGTCCAAATTTAAAGAAGATCTTTTGGTAGTAGAAAGATGGTAGATTCTAAGACAAGCTTTAAACAAAAAAATATAATTATTGCTATTGATGGTCCTGCCGCTTCGGGTAAGAGTACTGTTGCTCAAATTATTGCTCAAAAGCTTAATTTTTTGTATATTGATTCTGGAGCAATGTATCGAGCCCTTACTTGGAAAGTTATTCAAAATAATATTGACTTAGATAATCTAAAGAACTTGGAAGAATTCTTAAAAAATACCCATCTTTTCTTAAAAAAAGGTTCTCCTCTTAAGGTATATATCGATGGACAAGACATTACTGATCAAATTAGAGATCCGGTCATTGACCATTGCATTTCCAAAGTAGCTAAAAATAGTGCCTTTAGAAAGGCTATGGTAGAGCTTCAAAGGTCTTATCATCAAGATAATCATATTGCCATGGACGGAAGAGATATTGGCACGGTAGTCTTTCCGTGGGCAGATTTTAAGTTTTACTTAGAAGCTAATTTGGAAATAAGAGCCCAACGAAGGTATCAGGAGCTTATAGCTAAAGGCAAAAAATTAAGTTTAGAAGAAGTAACCAAAGAGATGGAGCATCGAGATCAAGAAGACCTTACCAGGGTTATAGGCCCTTTAAGATGCGCAGAAGATGCTATTAAAGTTAATACTTCAGATTTTTCTATTGATGAAGTATCTTCTTTGGTCTTAAATCATATTCTTAAAAAAGGAATAAATCTTTGAATCCTTTTTATAAACTTACCCATCTTTTCTTAAGAGTTATTTTTAGATTCTTGTTTAACTTAAAGATTACGGGAAGTAAGAATATTCCTAGAAAAGGAGGCGTTTTAATTTTATCTAATCATTCCAGTAATTTAGACCCTCCAATAATAGCAGTTAGTTTGTTTAGAGAAGTTTACTTCTTAGCTAAAGCAGAGCTTTTTAAGTTTAAATTATTAAAAGATATCTTCTCTTCTTTAAACGCCTTTCCTATCAAAAGAAACGCCGTGGATCGACAAGCTCTGGCTAATTGTTTCCAAATCTTAAAAATCCAAAAAGTTTTGCTTTTATTCCCAGAAGGGACGAGAAGTAAAGATGGGAAACTACAACAAGGTCAAGTAGGTGCTGGCATGATTATCGCCAAAGCTAAAAAAGAATTTGGCGCTATTATAATTCCTGCTTATATCAAGGATTCCTTTAAAATGTTACCTTGGGGTAAATACATAATTAAACCTGGTCAGGTTCAAGTAAGATTTGGTCCTTCCATCGAATATTCAGAAGAAATTTTATCTAACTTAAATAAAGAAAGCTACCAGAAGATTATTAACATAACTATGGAAAAGATTAATAATTTAGGAAAGATAGAGTAATGGAGATCATTGTTGCTGAAAATGCTGGGTTTTGTTACGGGGTAAAAAGAGCGATAAATTTAGCTTCTCATTCTGTTTATAGGGCTAACCGTACCTTTACCTTAAGATTATTAACATAATCATGGAAAAGGTTAATAATTTAGGAAAGATAGAGTAATGGAGATCATTGTTGCTGAAAATGCTGGGTTTTGTTACGGGGTAAAGAGAGCGATAAATTTAGCTTCTCATTCTGTTTATAGGGCTAACCGTACCTTTACCTTGGGACCCATTATTCATAATCCTCAAGTAGTAAAAAAGTTAACCGAGTCAGGAATAAAGACGATTGACGATCTAGATCAAATTGACAGGGGAACCATTATCTTTAGATCTCATGGAGTTTCTCCTAAGATATACCAAAAAGCAAAAGAAAAAGGATTGGAGATTATTGATGCTACTTGTCCTAATGTCTCAAAGGTTCAAAAAATTGCCCTTCATCTTAAAAAGAAAGGTTATACTATAATCATCATTGGGGAAAAAGAACATCCTGAAGTAACAAGCATTTTAGAATTAGTAGCTAATAATGTCTTTTGTCTAAACTCTTCAAAAGAAGTTTCTAAGCTTTTTTTAAACACAGACAAGTTAGGAGTAGTGGCTCAAACTACTCAAACTTTAGAAAATTTTAAAAAGATAGTTTACCGGTTAATTTCTCATTTTAAAGAACTAAGAGTCTTTAACACTATTTGTAAATCGGCTTTATCTATGCAAAAATCTTCTCTTCAGTTAGCTAAAAAAGTAGGAGTAATGATTGTCATAGGAGGTTATAATAGCGCTAACACTAGAAGATTAACAGATATATGTAAAAAGGTAAATCACCAGACTTACCATATCGAAGAATCACGTCAGTTAAAGAGTGATTGGATTAAAGATCAAAGAATTATTGGAGTTACTGCTGGCGCTTCTACTCCTTCTTGGATAATTGAAGATGTAGTTAAGAAATTAAAGAGTATAGATAATGAGAACAGATAAATTTTAGTAAAAAGGAGAAAAACAATGATTAGTCCAGAATTACTTGAAATTTTAGCTTGTCCAGTATGTAAAAGCAATATCGTTTATAATGAAGAAGAACAAACTCTTACTTGTGTTTCTTGCCGTAGGAAGTATCCTATTAGAGAGGGGATTCCCGTGATGTTAGAAGAAGAAGCGATGATTAAAGAGGAGTAATTACCTAAATTCCCGTTTTAAGATAATTATTTTCCAAAAAGGCAATGAAGACGCGGGTTTCTTTATTTTTATAGTTATAATTTTGTTATAACTATAACCGGCTTAATCCCCTTTATTTTTAAATAGTTACCTGTTACCAACTTGTAGTTATAAAAATTCGGGAATTTAAGTTAAAAGTGTCTACTTTTAATCTTTAAAGGACATTTCTATTTAACGGAAAACAGGACATTTTCATTTTGCTGTTACATATATAAAATTTTACTTGACAAATTTTTGATTAATGTTATTATATTTTTTTAAAATTAAGTAAATATTAAAATTAAGGTGGAAAATGCCAAGAGATATAGTAATCTTAGCATGTAATGAGTGTAAGAATAGAAATTATTCTACTACTAAAAATAAGAAGAAAAAGACTACTAAGATTGAATTAAAAAAATATTGTAAATTTTGTCGAGGGCATGTTATTCATAAAGAAACTAAATAAATATAATTGTACTACCTCATTAAGTTTCAAAAATCAAACTTCACACTAAGGTCCGTAGCTCAATTGGTAGAGCACCGGACTCCAAATCCGATGGTTGCGGGTTCAAGTCCTGCCGGGCCTGCCATTCTTATAATTTTAACTTGGAGTTTTTATTGTTTAAGGAAGTAAGGAAATTTTTGAAAGAAGTATGGTTAGAAACTATACCTCCTACAGGAAAAGTTTCTTGGCCAGATAGAAAATTAACTATAAATTCTACGCTAATAGTTATTATTTCTGTAATAATTGTAAGTATTTATATTGGTGTGATTGATTTAATCTTAACTAAACTAATGGGTTTAATTGTATTTCCTTCTTAAGTTAAGAAATTACAATACTACTCGAATTCTGGGGAATTTTGAGTAGTATTGTAATTAATGGACAAAACTCCTATTTTCTGGGGAATTTTGAATAGTATTGAATAGTATTGTAATTAATGGTCAAAACTCCTAAGATTTCGAATATTAATTATTTCAAGTAATTTAGATAAATTATTAGTGAGGGTGCTATGTATGGAAAGTAATTTAGGTTGGTATGTTATTCAGGCTTACTCAGGTCACGAAAACAGAGTAAAATCTAACATTGAACAGAGACTGAGAAGCATGAATATGGAAGATAAGGTAAAACAGATCTTAATTCCTACAGAAGAAGTAACAGAAGTAAGACGAGGAAAGAAGGTGCTTTCCACTAAAAAGTTTTTTCCAGGCTATATCTTAATTGAAGTAGGTATGACTGAGGAAGTTTGGCAAGTTATTAAGAATGTTCCTGGAGTGTTTGGATTTGTGGGTATTAAAAATGGACAACCTTTGCCTATTGAGGAAAATGAAGTAGAAGCTATTTTAGAAAATGTTTCTGGAAGAAGTAAGAAGGCTAAGATAAAAGCTCAATTCGAAGAAGGAGAAAGTTTAAGAGTAACTGATGGACCATTTGTTAATTTCTTTGGGACTGTAGCAGAGTTAAGTGTAAATAAAGAGAGAGTAAAATTAATGATTAATGTATTAGGTCGAAGCACTCCAGTAGAGTTGCAGTTTCATCAAGTAGAAAAAATATAAAAGAGGAAAAATATGGCTAAAAAAGTAATGAAAGAAATTAAGTTACAAATTCCAGCTGGAAGAGCCAATCCGGCTCCTCCTATAGGTCCAGCATTAGGGCAACATGGAGTAAATATTATGGAATTTTGTAAAGCCTTTAACGCTCAAACTGCTAATCAAGAAGGTACTATTATTCCAGCAGTAATTAGGATATACGAAGATCGAAGCTTTTCTTTTATATTGAAAACGCCACCCGCTGCTGTTCTTATTAAAAAAGCAGTTAATATTGAAAAAGGCTCTTCCAATCCTAATCGGGAGAAAGTAGCCAAGATTAGCATGGAAGAAATTAAGAAGATTGCAGAAATTAAGAAACCAGATTTAAATGCAGTTAATATAGAAGGAGCTATTAAGCAAATATGTGGAACGGCTAAAAATATGGGTGTAGAGATTGTAGAATAGATAAATAAGGAGATGATTATGGCTTTTAGAGGGAAAAAGTACAAGAAAGCAGTAGAACAAGTAGATAAACAAAAATTTTATAGTCCAAGAGAAGCAACTGAGCTTATCAAGAAAATAGCTTATACTAAATTTGATGAATCATTAGAGGTTGCTGTAAAGCTTGGAGTACAAACTAAACATGCTGATCAACAAGTAAGAAGTACGGTAGTCTTGCCTTATGGCGTTGGCAAAGATGTGAAGATATTAGTTTTTGCTAAGGGTGAAAAAGCAAAAGAAGCTCAAGAGGCAGGGGCGGATTATACAGGAGATCAAGAATACATTGAAAAGATTAAAGAAGGATGGTTGGATTTTGATATAGTTATGGCTACTCCAGATATTATGAAAGAGATTTCTCAGTTAGGTAAGATTTTAGGACCCAGAGGATGCATGCCTAGTCCTAAAACAGGAACCTTGACTTTTGAATTAGCTAAAGCGATTAAAGAATTTAAAGCTGGTAAGATTGAATTTAGAGCTGATAGCTATGGTATAGTTCATGTTCTTTTAGGGAAGATATCTTTTTCTATAGAAAGCCTGATAGAAAATATTAAAGCTTTAATGAAAGCCATTATGCAAGTCAAGCCTTCGGCGGCTAAGGGTCAATATATCAAAGGATTATCTCTTTCTTCCACTATGGGTCCAGGAATTAGAGTTGATTTGGCTGAAGTACGTAAACTTATTGAAGATTAATCTGGTAAAAAGGATAGAAAATTATGAAAAGTTTAAGAGAAAAAGAAACAGTTATTGTTGAAGATTTAAGAAGCAAATTAGGTAAAGCTAATTTAAGTGTTTTAACTGACTTTAAAGGGCTTAATGTCAAGGAAATTACAGAATTACGAAATAAATTGAGAAAAGAAAACATTGAATACAAAGTAGTAAAAAATACTTTAATTAAAAGGGCAGTGCAGGGTATAAATTTGTCTTCTTTAGATAAATATCTTGCTGGACCCACAGCCGTAGCTATTGACTTAAATGAGACTACCTTTTTAGCTAAAGCACTGCTGGATTTTAATAAAGAGTATAAAAAATTAGAGGTAAAAGTAGGAATTTTGCAAGGCCAAGTGATAACTTCTGATAAAGTTAAAGAATTAGCTGATTTACCTTCAAAAGAAGTTTTATTGACAAGATTAGTTACTAATTTAAAATTACCTCTTACCAATTTAGTTAGTGTTCTTTCCTCTCCAATTAAAGGACTATTAGTATGTTTAAAGGCAATTAAAGAACAAAAGGAAAAAGTCAATCCTTAAGGTAATTAAATAAAAGAGAGGGAATGCAGAGGTTGCCATGAAAGGGAAACTGTTTTCCTCTTCATGGGGGTGAGAGCTAAAAAATATGAGTAAGTCCGAGCATTGCTGAGGGTCATTTTGTAATAAAGTTTTTAGATTTAAATAAAATTATTTATTGAGGAGGTTTGTATGCCAGTTGCTACTAAAGAAGAGTTAATAGAAAGTATTTCTAATATGTCTGTTTTAGAGCTTTCGGAACTAGTCAAAGAATTAGAAAATAAGTTTGGAGTTACTGCGGCAATGATGCCAGCTGCTACCGGGCCCACCATTCAAGTATCGGCGGCACCAGCAGTAGAAGAAAAGACAGAATTTGATGTTATTTTAGCTAGTGTTGGAGATAAAAAAATTCAGGTAATTAAGGAAATAAGAGTTGTTACTTCTTTAGGATTAAAAGAAGCTAAGGATGTAGCAGATAACGCTCCTAAGCCAATAAAGGAAAAAGTGAGTAAAAAAGAGGCCGAAGAGATAAAAGCAAGGTTAGAGGCGGTAGGGGCAGTAATTGAGATAAAGTAAAATTAGTAGCTTTAGAAATATAGAAAAGAATAGAGCCAAGTTTTTAATAATTTAAAGTTTTTAATAATTTAAAATTTTAGAAAGATATATTTTAAATTTTGTAAACGTTTAGCAATCAGTGGTCAGCGGGTTAGCTGACAATTTAGTCTAGAGCCCATAATTTAGATACCTGAATGCTTATAATTAAAGATAAAAAGAAAGGAAGAAGCATTTTGCTTAGCTACCAAGAGAAGGTTAAAAAAGTATCTTTTAGTAAAGTTTCAGAAATTATGGAGATCCCAGATTTAGTCTCTATCCAGCGCCAGTCTTATAAGGACTTCTTGCAAATGGGTATTCCTCCAGTAGAGAGAAAAGACCAAGGACTTCAGAGGGTTTTAAGGGAAACTTTTCCGATAGAGGATTTTAATGGAAAGTTAGTTTTAGAATTTGTAGAGTATTATTTTGGAAAGCCTAAATACACAGAACAAGAATGTCGAGAGAAAGACATTACTTGGGCTATTCCTTTTTATCTGAAGTTAAGATTGATTCATAAAAAAACAGGAGAAATTAGAGAACAAGATGTTTTTATGAGGAATATTCCTGTTATGACCAATGGAGGTACTTTTATTATTAATGGAGCTGAAAGAGTTGTAGTTAGTCAGTTACATAGATCTCCTGGAGTATTCTTTGATTATGACAAAGAACTACGATTATATTCAGCTAAGATTGTGCCTTATCGGGGTGTTTGGGTAGAGTTTGAAATAAGTGCTAATAATGTTATGTATCTTCGTCTTGCTCGAAAAAAGAAGGTATTAGCTAGTTTAATTTTAAGAGCATTAGGTTATGAAACAAATGAAGAGATTATCTCTTTATTTTATCAAAGCAAGAAAGTTTCTTTAAAAGAAGAAATAAACTTAACCTCAGTTCGCTTGGCCGAAAATATTATAGATAAAAAAGCAGAAAAAATATTAGCTTTTACCGGACAAAAATTAGATAAAAAGGCTTTAGAGATTATTAAAGATAGTGGTATAGAAGAGATCTCTATTATTGATTTAGACAAAATAGGTAGTTCGCTTCTTGGTGCTTTAGAGAGAGATGAAACAAAGAATAAAGAAGAAGCCTCAATTAAAATTTATAACTTAATAAGAACAGGAGAGGCATCAGTGGCTACAGAAAATGCCCAATTATCTTTTAATAGACTGTTCTTTGATCCAGATAGATATAATTTAGGAAAAGTAGGAAGGTATAAGACTAATCAAAGACTAAATTTAGATATTCCGGTAGAGACTACTGTCTTAACTAAAGAAGATATCATAGAAACTATCAGAGGTTTAATGAAACTTTCTGCCGAACAAGCAGAAGGTGATGATATTGATCATTTAGGCAATAGAAGAGTTAGGTCTATTGGAGAGTTATTAGAGAATCAGCTTCGAGTAGGATTTGCCCGATTAGAAAGAGGAGTAAGAGAGAGAATGACTATTCAGGATGTAGAGACTATGACTCCTCAATCAGTAATAAGTATTAAACCTATTTCTGCGTCTATCAATGAATTTTTTGGATCTAGTCAGTTATCCCAGTTCATGGACCAAACTAATCCTTTAGCTGGCCTTACTCATAAAAGACGTTTAAGTGCATTAGGTCAAGGAGGTCTAAGTAAAGAAAGAGCTGGTTTTGAAGTAAGAGATGTCCATTATACTCATTATGGTCGAATTTGTCCCATTGAAACTCCTGAGGGGCCTAACATTGGTTTAATTGTTTCTTTGGCTACTTATGCCAAAACAAATGAATATGGTTTTATTGAATCTCCTTATCGAGTAGTTAAAAATGGAAGAATCCTAAATGAAATTAAATATCTTTTTGCTACCGAGGAAGACAAGTATTATATTGCTACTACCGGTATCAAGATTGATAAAGATGGTTATTTAATAGATGAACAAATTCCAGTGAGACATCAAGGAGAGTTTTCTATCATTCCAAGAGAAAAGGTAGATTTTATAGATGTTTCTTTTAGGCAATTAGTAAGTATAGCTACTAATTTAATTCCTTTTTTAGAACATAACGATGCTAATAGAGCTTTAATGGGATCTAATATGCAAAGGCAAGCTGTTTCTTTGCTTTATCCTGAAGTTCCTTGTGTGGCTACAGGCATAGAAGAAAAAATAGCCAAAGATTCAGGTGCTTGTGTAGTAAGCGAAGTTTCTGGAATGGTAACTAAGGTTTCTGGAAACAAGATAGAGATCACGGATGATAAAGGGGAGGCTTTTGGTTATGAGCTTTTTAAATATAAAAGATCTAATCAGACTACTTGTATTAATCAACATCCTTTGGTAAAAGCAGGAGAAAGGGTGGAAAAAGGAGATATTATTGGGGATGGGATGTCTACTAAATATGGACAACTTTCTTTAGGAAAAAATCTTTTAGTAGCTTTCATGTCATGGGGAGGATATAATTTTGAAGATGCTATTTTAATAAGTGAAAGACTATTAAAAGATGATGTTTATACTTCTATTCATATTGAAAAATTTGAGGTGGAAGCAAGAGATACTCAGTTAGGGCCGGAGTCCATAACTCGGGATATTCCTAACTTAGGAGAAGGAGCGTTAGCTAATTTAGATAAGGATGGAATAATAAAGATTGGGACAAAAGTAAAGCCAGGAAGTATTTTAGCAGGAAAAGTAACTCCAAAAGGAGAGGCTGGGCTTTCTCCTGAATATAAACTTCTTTATTCTATTTTTGGAGAAAAAGCAAGAGAAGTAAGAGATACTTCTTTGCGGGTGCCTTACGGTATCGAAGGTACGGTTATAGACGTAAAAGTTTTTTCTCAACGTAAGGGAGATGATTTATCTCCAGGAGTAGAAAAGTTAGTTAAAGTATATGTAGCCATGAAAAGAAAGATTACGGTTGGGGATAAAATGGCTGGTCGACATGGCAATAAAGGAGTGATTTCTAAAATATTACCTATAGAAGACATGCCTTTTTTAAAAGATGGAACTCCGGTAGATATTGTCTTAAATTCTCTTTCTGTGCCTTCGCGAATGAATTTAGGACAAGTTTTAGAAACTCATTTAGGATGGGCAGCTCATGTTTTAGGAATTCAAGCAATTACCCCGGTGTTTTACGGGGCTTCCGAAGATGATATCAAGGAGTACTTGAAAAAGGCTAACTTGCCTGAAAATGGAAAGGTTGAATTATACGATGGAAGAACCGGAGAGCCATTTGATCAAAAAGTTACAGTGGGTTATATTTACATAATGAAATTAGCTCATTTAGCGGAAGATAAAATTCATGCTCGTTCTACTGGTCCGTATTCTTTAGTTACTCAACAACCTTTAGGGGGCAAGGCTCAATTTGGCGGACAAAGATTAGGAGAAATGGAAGTATGGGCTTTAGAGGCATATGGGGCAGCTTATTGCTTGCAGGAGTTATTAACTGTAAAATCTGATGATATTACTGGAAGAGCCAAAGCTTATGAAGCTATTGTCAAAGGAGAAATTTCTAAAAAATCTGGGATACCAGAGTCGTTTAATGTCTTAGTCCATGAACTTCAGGGGTTGGCTTTAAATGTTCAAGTAGTTAATGAAAATGGAAGTTTAATGGATGTAAATAAATTAACTAAAGAAGAATTTGTGAATAAGAATTTAATGGCTGCTCAAAAACTGTTAGGGAAAAAGTAAAGAATATTGGAGGAAATTTTGATAAGTAACGATACTATAGAGCAAGAAAGTATTTTACCACCAGAAAATACCTTTCAGAAAGGAATTGAGGAAGTAAATATCGAAAAAGCACTCGATATAGAAAATGAGGCAGAGTTTGAAAAGTTTATAGGTATCAGCCTCAAAGTAGCTTCTCCTAAAGATATTCTTTCTTGGTCTTATGGTGAAGTAAAAAAACCAGAAACTATAAATTATAGGACCTTTAGACCAGAACGAGGAGGTCTTTTTTGTGAAAAGATTTTTGGTCCTACTCGGGATTGGGAATGTTTTTGTGGAAAGTTTAAGAGTATTAGATATAAAGGGGTGATTTGCGATCGCTGTGGAGTAGAAGTGACTCGAAGTGATGTGCGAAGAAGGAGATTGGGTCATATAAGCTTAGTAGCTCCGGTGGCTCATATTTGGTTTGTAAAAAGAGTCCCCAGCCAAATGGCTCTGCTTTTAAACATCTCGGTAAAAGACTTAGAAAGAGTTATTTATTTCGAAGTGTATATAGTGATCGATCCAGGCAAGACTAATCTTAAAAAGATGCAACTTTTGACCAGAGAAGAATATTATGAGGCTAAAAAATTACATAAATCTTCTTTTGTCTGCGATAGTGGAGCTCAAGCAATTAAGGAACTTCTAAGAAGTATAAATCTACCTCAGATGGCTAAAGAGTTAAAAGAAGAAACAAGAGAAGAGGTTTCTTTGCAGAAAAAGAAAAAACTCATTAAAAAACTAGGGGTAGTTGAAGCATTTATAAGTTCAGAAAATAAACCCGAATGGATGATTTTAGAAGTTCTTCCTGTAATTCCTCCAGAACTTCGACCTATGGTTCAATTAGATGGAGGACGTTTTGCTACCTCTGATTTAAATGATTTATATCGAAGGGTAATTAATCGTAATAATCGATTAGGTCGGCTGATGGAGCTAAAAGCACCAGAAATAATTATTAAAAATGAAAAAAGAATGCTTCAAGAATCAGTGGATGCTTTATTTGATAATGGTCGTAGAGGGAAAGCAGTTAAAGGAGCCGGGAGTCGTCCCTTAAAGTCACTTTCAGATATTTTAAGAGGTAAGCAAGGAAGATTTCGCCAAAATCTTTTGGGAAAAAGAGTGGACTATTCTGGCCGTTCTGTAATTGTAGTAGGGCCTGAATTAAAATTTCATCAGTGTGGATTGCCTAAAAAGATGGCTTTAGAACTTTTTAAACCTTTTATTATCGAGAGATTAGTAAGTAATAAAGTTGTCCATAATATCAAAAGTGCAAAAAAGATAGTTGAAGAAAGCGATCCTGAAGTATGGAAAATCTTAGAAGATGTGGTTGGGGAGTGCTATGTTTTACTAAATCGGGCACCTACCTTACATCGAGCTGGTATTGAAGCTTTTGAACCTGTTTTAATAGAAGGTGAAGCGATCAAGATTCATCCTTTAGTTTGTGCGGCATTTAATGCTGACTTTGATGGAGATCAGATGGCGGTTCATGTCCCTTTATCTATGGAAGCTCAATTAGAAGCAAAGTTATTAATGCTCTCCCCTTTTAGTATTTTATCTCCAGCCAATGGGAGACCTTTAGCTACTCCTTCTCAGGATATGGTTTTAGGATGTTACTATCTTACTAAGAAGATCGAAACTAATAAAGACTTAAAATATTTTGTGGATGAAAATGAAGTTTTATTGGCTTACGACTTTAAAGATATCACTTTACATGAATCAATTAAAGTCAGAATTAAAGATAAATTAACAGAGACTACCCCTGGAAGGTTAATTTTTAATAGCATCTTGCCAGAAGGAATGGAATATGTAGAAAAAGAGATAACAAAAAAAGAATTAGAAAAGATTGTTTCTGAGTGCTATCAAAGATTTGGGATAGAAGTTACGGTAGAACTTCTAGATAATCTTAAAGATTTAGGTTTTAAATTTATAAATAAATCAGGTTCTTCTATTGGTATTGATGATATAAAGGTTCCTAAAGCTAAAGAAGCTTTATTAGAAGCCAGTAAGAGAGAAGTAGAGGAAGTTATAAAAGAATATCAAAATGGAGTTATTACCAGTGAAGAAAGATATAATAAAGTCGTTGATTTGTGGACTCGGGTGGGAGAAGAAGTAGCTGATAGTATGTATAAAGAATTAGAAAAGGATCAAGGTGGATTTAACCCTGTTTATATGATGATTGCTTCAGGGGCACGAGGCAGTAAGCAACAAGTACGACAGTTAGCTGGCATGAGAGGTCTGATGGCTAAACCTTCGGGTGAAATTATTGAACTACCCATTACTTCTAACTTTAGAGAAGGGTTGGATGTGTTAGAATATTTTATTTCTACTCATGGTGCTCGAAAGGGATTAGCTGATACTGCGCTTAAAACGGCTGATGCTGGATACTTAACTCGTCGTTTGGTAGATGTAGCCCAAGATGCAATTATCACTGAAGAAGATTGTGGTACTATTAATGGGATTTTTGTTGCCGCCATTAAAGAAGGAGACGAAGTTATTGAATCTCTCTCAGATCGGATTTTAGGGAGAATTGCTTTGGAAGATATTGTAGATCCTATGAGTGGAGAGGTATTAATTAAATCAGGAGAAGAAATTAATGAAGAGATTGTTAAAGCCATAGGAGAAGCTGAAATAGAAAAAGTGCTTATTCGAACCTTATTAACTTGTGAATCAGAAAGAGGGGCATGTGCTAAATGTTACGGTCGAAATTTAGCTACCGGAAAGCTAATAAATATTGGAGAAGCGGTAGGAGTTATAGCTGCTCAAAGTATAGGGGAACCTGGAACTCAGCTTACCATGCGGACTTTTCATATTGGAGGAACAGCTTATAGAAAAGCAGAAGAAAAAGAGATAAAATTAAATTATGGAGTGGAAGTTGTTGATTTGCCAAAATATATTATAAAAATTAGCGAAGGAAGATTTATTGTTTCAAGGGAAGGCAATTTAACTATCAGAAAGGTATTAAAAGAATATCTTCTTCCTTCTAATGCTGAGTTAAAAGTATTTGATGGGCTTTGGGTAAACAAAGGAGATATACTTTATGAGTTAAATGGAAGAATTATTAATTCTGAAATAAATGGGATGGTGCGTTTTAGCGAAGAAGGAAAGATGTTTATTATGGCTAAAGATCGCCTGATTACTCTTAAAGCGGGAGTTTCTTTATTTGTAAATAAAAGTAGTTTTGTTAAGGCAGGTACAGTAATTGCTGAATTTGATCCTTATAATGAACCTATCTTAACTGAATATAGCGGTAAAGTAGTATATCGAGATATAACCAAGGAAAGGACTATTAGAGAAGAGTTAGACGAAAATACGGGATTATTTAAAAAAGTAGTTATTAAAGACCGAGAAGGAGAGCTTCAACCTAATATATTAATTGAAGGAGACGATGGAAAAGAAGTGGCGGTATACTTAATGCCCCATGGAGCTCAGATCATCGCTAGTGAAGGAGATAGGATTTTAGCAGGAGAAACTTTAGCTAAGTTTCCTCAAGAACTTAGTCGGACAAAAGATATTACGGGAGGCCTTCCTCGAATAGCTGAGTTATTTGAAGCCAGACATCCTAAAGAAGCGGCGATAGTTTCTGAGATTGACGGTGTAGTAGAATTTAGAGAAATTAGTAGAGGATGTAGAAACATCGGGGTAGTTAGCGAAACAGGGACAGAAAGAGTTTATTCTATTCCTCTGGGTAAACACCTAAGAGTACATAATGGAGATTTTATCTCAGCAGGAGAAGCATTTATTGATGGTCCGATCGATTCTCATGATATTTTAAGAATTAAAGGAGAAAAGAGCTTACAAGAATATTTAGTCAATGAAGTTCAAGAGATTTACCGTTTACAAGGAGTCGATATTAATGACAAGCATATTGAGATAATAATAAGACAGATGTTAGGAAAAGTAGAGATAACTGATTCTGGAGATACTGATTTCTTAACCGGAGAACAAGTAAGTAAGGTAACTTTTAAGAAGATTAATAAGGAATGCATAGAAAAAGAGTTAAGACCGGCTCAAGGTAAGGCAATTTTATTAGGAGTTACTAAAGCTTCTTTAGCTACAGAAAGTTTTATTTCAGCAGCTTCTTTCCAGGAAACCACTAAAATTTTAACAGAATCGGCAATAAAGGGAAAGATAGATTATTTAAAAGGATTAAAAGAGAATGTGATTATTGGAAGTTTAGTTCCTGTTGGGACTGGATTTATAAGAGATAAAAATGTAAAGATTATCATAAAGAAAGAAGAGTCTAAGGAAGAAGAATCTAATATATCCTCAAGTAAAATAGATTTGTGAAAAAATATTACTTGAAATCCCAGATTAAATTTTTGCAAACTAATTTTGCTTGGGTAGCTTGGGTACAAAGGCTAACTAAATTTAAGTGTTGATATTTTTATCTTTTGGCATAAAAAATGTCTTGACAAAATGTTTAAGTAATGTTAAATTTTACCTTTCTTAAGGGATATAAGGGATAACTTTAAAAATTATAAAGTTATGATCAGGAGGGTTAATAAAGGGCAGAAAACCAGTTACTTTAAGTAAAAGTATAGGGTTTCAAAAGCAGCTTTAAGCTGTTTTTTTGTTTCTTATGAAGAAAGTTTCTTATTAGGGAAAGATTGATCGATACATTGATCGATACTTGAATGTTTACAAAGTTAAGGAGAGGTAATGCCTACTATCAACCAGTTAGTTAAAAGAGGAAGGAAGTCGTTAAAGAAGAAGAGAGAATCTTTAGCTTTAGCTGGTTCCCCTCAAAGAAAAGGAGTTTGCACCAGGGTTTATACAAGTACCCCTAAAAAACCTAATTCTGCTCTAAGAAAAGTAGCCAGGGTTAGATTAACTAGCGGCTTTGAAGCTACAGCTTATATTCCTGGAATTGGTCATAATTTGCAAGAACATTCAGTGGTTTTAATCAGAGGAGGAAGAGTAAAGGATTTACCAGGAGTACGTTATCATGTAATTAGAGGAGTTTTAGATACCTTGGGAGTAGCAAATCGTAAAAAAGCTCGTTCTAAGTATGGTGCCAAGCGACCAAAGATAGAATCAAAAACAGGATTAAAATCAAAAACAGAATCAAAATCAAAAACAGAAAAAAAATAAGATAGTAGGAAAGAAGTTTTATGGCTAGAAAAAAGTTTGTTAAAAAAAGAGAGATTAAGGTAGATTTAGTCTATAGTAGTATTTTAGCTGCTAGGTTTATCAATAATATTATGAAGTGCGGGAAAAAAAGTGTAGCTGAGAAAATATTTTATGATTCTTTAGAGATTATTCAAAAGAGAATAAAAAAACCAGGATTTGAGGTTTTTGAAAAAGCTATAGATAATGTAAAACCTTATTTAGCTGTAAAATCTCGTCGTGTCGGAGGAGCTACTTATCAAGTGCCAGTGGAAGTTCCAGAAGCTCGAAGAACTACTTTAGCTGGTAAATGGATAATAAATTTCGCTAGAACCTCTAAAGGAAAAAGCATGAAAGAACAATTAGCGAATGAATTAATTAATGCTTATAACGGTACGGGATTAGCTATCAAAAAGAGAGATGATACTCATAAGATGGCTGAAGCCAACAAAGCTTTTGCTCATTACCGTTGGTAATTTTATAGCAAAGGGGATGATAAAAAAGGTGGAATTTTCTTTCTTTTAAAAAGAAGATCCAGATGTTAAAAAGATGTCGTTAAAAAATATTCGTAATATAGGAATTATAGCTCATATTGATGCTGGTAAGACTACCACTACTGAACGGATCTTATTTTATACCGGTAAAGTTTATAAGATTGGAGAAGTTGATGAAGGTAGCACTACCATGGATTGGATGGAGCAAGAACAAGAGCGAGGAATTACCATTACTTCTGCAGCTACTACTTGCTTTTGGAGAGAATGCCAAATAAATATAATAGATACTCCTGGTCATGTAGATTTTACGGCTGAAGTAGAAAGGTCTTTAAGGGTATTAGATGGAGCAATAGCTCTTTTTTGCTCCGTAGGAAGAGTAGAGCCTCAATCCGAAACGGTTTGGTATCAAGCAGATAAATATAAAGTTCCTAGGATTGCCTTTATAAATAAGATGGATAAAGTAGGAGCAGATTTTAAAGGAACGGTAGATATGATTTGTCAAAGGTTAGGAACAAATGCGGTTCCTATTCAAATTCCTTTAGGTAAAGAGGAAAACTTCAAAGGAATAATTAATTTAGTTAATATGAAAGCACGAGTTTGGGAAGATGAAGAAAAAGGAATTAGATTTAAAGATATAGAAATTCCTTTAGAATTTTTAGAAGAAGCTACTCTTTTTAGAGGAAAATTGATAGAAAATTTAGCGGAATATGACGAATTAATTATGAAGAAGTATATTGACAATGAAGAAGTAAAAGAAGAAGAGTTGGGTTTAGTTTTACGTCAAGCCACCATAAGTAATTATTTAGTTCCAGTTCTTTGTGGAGCTTCCTTCAGAAATAAAGGAGTTCAATCTTTAATAGATGCGGCAGTGGATTACTTACCTTCTCCGAAAGATATTTCTACGGTAGAAGGAACTCTTTTAACTACAGGGGAAAAAGTAGTTTGCAAAAATACAATTGATGAACCTCTGGCTGCTTTAATTTTTAAGATTGTAAGTGATAAATTTATAGATAATTTAGCTTATGCCAGAGTGTATTCCGGAACAATAAAGGCAGGAAGTTATGTTTATAATTCTACCAAAGGAAAGAAGAATCGTATTGGTAGAATATTACGAATGCATGCTAATAAAAGAGAAGACTACAAAGAAGTAAGGGCGGGAGATATTGGAGCAATTATTGGACTTGAAAATGTGACTACAGGAGATACCTTATGTAGCGAAGAATATCCTGTTGTTTTAGAGGCTATTAAATTTCCTCAGCCAGTAATTTCATTAGCCATAGAGCCTAAGACCAAAGAAGATCAAGAAAAATTATCTTTAGTCTTAAATAAGCTTTCTATAGAAGACCCAACCTTTAAATATCACGCCGATAGCGAAACAGGACAAACTATAATTTCTGGAATGGGTGAGCTTCACTTAGAAATTATTACCGATCGGATGACTCGTGAGTTTAATGTAGGAGTAACTGTTGGAAAACCCCAAGTTTCTTATAGAGAAACTATTAAAAAGGAAGCCAAAGGTGAAGGAAAATACATAAAACAAAGTGGGGGACGAGGTCAATACGGGCATATTATTATCAAGGTAGAGCCTTTCTTAGAAGGTCAAAAGTCAGAAAGTCAAGAAATAGAAATAGAGAGTAAAATAGTAGGGGGGGCTGTACCGAAAGAATATATTCAAGCCATAAAAAAAGGGATTGTAGAATCTACAGAACATGGAGTTTTGGCTGGCTACCCTTTAATAGGCATTAAAGTAACTTTATTAGATGGTTCTTACCATGAGGTTGACTCTTCAGAGTTAGCCTTTAAAATAGCTAGTTCTATGGCTTTAAAAGAAGCAGTCTTAAAAGGAGAGTTGATTCTGTTAGAACCATTAATGAAATTAGAGATTATTACACCAAAAGAGTATATGGGAGATGTTATAGCCGATATTAGCTCTAAAAGAGGAAGTATCTTAGAGATTATTAGCAAAAGAGATAGGCAAGTAATAAATACTACAGCTCCTTTAGCTGAGATGTTTGGATACGCTACCACTTTACGTTCTTTAACTCAAGGTAGAGGAACTTATAATATGGAGTTTTTTAAGTTTTCAGAAGTACCTAAAAATATTATGGAGAATGTTTTAAAAGGAGGTAAGTAATACTTAGATCGCAAAGATAGAGTAGTTATTAACAAAAACTAGACCCAAGAAATAATACTGAATAATAAAAGATAAATTTGTTGGCACTTAAATTAATTTGCCCTAGGTCAAGTTTTTATTAATAGGTGTTCTAATATAAATTTGTTAATAAGAGTAATTTAATATTTTTTTTGGAGGTAATCCTTATGGCTAAGAAAAAATTTGAAAGAACTAAACCCCATCTTAATGTGGGAACAATTGGACATATCGATCATGGTAAAACTACCCTCACTTCTACCATCACTAATATCCTATCTAAAAAAGGATTA
>JAHJRX010000034.1 GCA_018830565.1 bacterium
ATCTTGCCCACTCTTTTTTGCTCATTTCGAAAATGTCCTTTTCTTCCATTTCTCCCTCCTTTTTTGAGGGATATTTTACATCCTTAAACAGGACATTTTCATTTTGCCAGATTAGGACATTTTCATTTTGGTATTACACAGGAAAAAATAATTGTTGACTAAATTTAATTTCTTTATAGAATTATAAGAATATTTTCAAGCAATTATGAGGTGTTTATTATGCATTTAATCGTCGATGGCTATGAAGCTGATTATCAAAAACTAATTGATTTAGATTTTATCTATAACATTTTAGATGTTACTCCAGAAAAAATTAGCATGACTAAGATTATGCCTCCTTACGTGTTTAAATATCATGGTAAAAACCCTGAAGATTGGGGCCTTTCTGGTTTTGTCTTAATTGCTGAAAGTCACATTAGTATTCATACTTTCCCAGAAAAAAGATATTTAAATATAGATATCTTTTCTTGTAAAGTGTTTGATAGTGAAGCCGCTATAAAACTTATGAAGGATAATTTTTCTATTAATAAGACTCAAATAAAACTTTTGGAGAGAGGAATAGAATATCCTCATAATATAGAAAAAGCTTCAAATGTTGTAAGTCTTGAAAGATGTCAGCTTCAAGCTACGAAAACAAGCTAAATCTTCTCATTTAAAATACATTCTACTATTAAATTAAATAAATCAAGGTATGAAAACAAGGAAAATATAGCTAAGCTATAGGGTTGAGTAATTAAATTTTAAATATGGGTAAATTAGAAGTCAACAGCCATAAATTTATATCTCGTTATAGTTTTGCTAATATTCATCAAGATAAAAGTGATTTTGACAAAGCAAAATATGTTATCTTGCCAGTTCCTTACGATGCCACGACTACTTATAAGACAGGAACAAGAGAAGGGCCATTATTTATTATTAATGCCTCCTTTAATTTAGAGGATTACGATATCGAGACTAAGCAAAGTTTAAGTGAGCTTGATATTTTTACTTTACCTGAAGTAAGTCCCTTGGTCAGTAGTCCTCAAGATATGATAAAAAATCTTTCTGGCATATATCAAGACTTGTTAGACAATGACAAGGTTGTCCTTATGTTAGGAGGAGAGCATTCCTTATCTATAGCCTCGGTGGAATCGCTTTCCAAAAAGAAAGTAGATTTCTCGGTGGTGCAATTAGATGCTCATGCAGATTTAAGGGATATGTATCAAGGAAGTAAATACAGCCATGCTTGCACAATGAGAAGAATCTTAGAAATAACTTCTAATGTTTTTCAAGTTGGGATAAGGAGCATCTCCTCAGAAGAATATTCTTTGGTAATAAATAATAACTTACCTATTCTTTACATCGAAGATACAAACGAAGAAGATAAATGCTTAAAAAAGATACTTAGTCAGACTAAAGATCAAGTTTACCTGACTATAGATTTAGATGTTTTGGACCCTTCTATTATGCCAGCGGTAGGAAATCCTGTAGCCGGAGGAATGAGCTATTCTTTACTCCTATTCTTTATAAGAGAGATTATTAAGAAAAAAAGAATTGTCGGCGTTGATATTACTGAATTATGCCCCCTGGAAGGCAATAGTGCTTCTTCTGCCTTAGCAGCTCAATTAGTTCTTAAAATTCTAATGTATATAAATAAATTTAATTAACTGCCAACATTCAGCCGTCAGGAAGTTTAGTCATTATTAACGAAAACTTGACATAGGAAATAATCCCGAGCAATAAAAGATAAACTTGTTTGTATAGGAATTAGAGAGTTTTTAAAGGGTAAATTTTACACTACTTTAGGAACTTTAAAGAAGTTATCTTTTCTTTGAAGAGCATTCTTCAAAAGATCTTCACAATTAAATTCTTGTTTTGCCTTATCTTCTCTTAATTTTTCACCCAAAGGAAGGACATTAAAAGTAGGCAACACATCTTCAGTATTTAATTGATTTATTTTTTCTACATAATTCAAGATCTCTTCTATTTGCTCAGAAAGCATCTTTTTTTCTTCTTCATTAAGATTTAAACGAGCTAAAAGAGCTAAGTATTCAACATCTTCTTGATTGATTTTAGCCATTTTTATTCCTCTTTAAAAATTTTATCAGCGGTTAGTTGTTGGTAAAAAAATATTGGTAAAAAAACAGATAATCATAAAGCCTTACTTAATTATACTTCCTACCACTAAAGAAGCTATGGCTTGTTCTCTTCCTATGAAACCTAATTTCTTTGCTGTTGTAGCCTTAATGCTTATCTCCTCTATTTGAACCTTCAAGGTTAAAGCTATATTTTCTTTCATCTTAGTAATATAGGGAGCTAACCTTGGTTTTTCAGCAATAATGGTAACATCGATATTATTTAAAGAAAAACCCATCTCTTTCATTATTAAATAAACTTTTTCTAATAATACTAAACTTGAAATTCCTTTAGTTTCGGGCTTGTCCACACCAAATACCTGGCCAATATCCCCTTTATTTAAAGCTCCTAATAAAGCATCTATTATCCCATGAACTAAGACATCTGCATCAGAATGACCAGAAAGCCCTTTAGAGAAGGGAATCTTTACTCCTCCTAAAATCAAATCTCTTCCTTCTACTAATTCATGAGTATCAAATCCTATTCCAAATCTAATCATATAAAGACATTCCTACTTAACTGTATTTTTCAATAGTTCAATAGATCTTAGATTATCTTCTTGTATTATTTCACACCTGACGGCTAAATGCTTATCTTTATATCTTATCTCTCAATAATAAGTATTCTACCAAAAGAAGATCTTGGGGATAAGTAACCTTGATATTTACTTGATTATTTTCAATAATCGCTACTTTTTTTCCTATTCTAACTACTAAAGAAGTATCATCAGTTCCATAAAAGTTATCTTGATAAGCCTTTTGATAAGCTTGCTTAATTAAATCATATTTAAAACATTGTGGTGTTTCCAAAGTATAAACATTCTTTCTCTCTAAAGTTTTCTCTATATAATAACTTTTACCCTTAAGCACCATAGTATCTCTAATTAGTTTTCCTACTACTACCGCATCTTCATCCATAGTTCTTAAAATAACCTCTTCTAATAAGACATTGGTAATTAGTGGTCTTACCCCATCATGGATTAAGACTAACTCTGTAGAGGGGCTAACTTTTTTTAAACCAAGATAGACAGAATCTTGTCTTTCTTTTCCTCCTTTAACAATTTCTTTCACTTTAGAAATTTTATACTTTTCTACTATCTCCTTTTGGCAGTAACTGATCCTATCTTCTGAGACCACTACAATAATTTCATCTATTTTAGGACAAAGGGCTATTTTGTCTAAGGTATAAAATAATAAAGGTTTATTAATGATCCCTAAATACTGCTTAGGAATTTCTTTCTCCATCCTTTGGCCCACTCCAGCGGCCACGATAATTGCTGTAACCATCACCACGCCTCAATAGAAAAGCCAGAGCTTTTTAGCTCTGGCTTTTCTCTAACTTTTTTACTTTTCCTTTTAGCTTTCCTCTAAATTAGCAAAAATCATCCTTCCGGCTGTAGTTTGTAGGACGCTAGCTACTGTTATCGTTACTTTTCGTCCTACGCATTTTGCGGCGTTATCTATTACCACCATAGTTCCATCATCAAGGTAAGTTATTCCCTGTCCTTTTTCTTTACCTTCTTTTATGATATTTACCCTCATTGCTTCACCAGGAAGAACTACTGGTCGCAAAACTTCTGCTAATTCATTAATATTTAAGACTAATACTCCTTCTAATTCAGCTACCTTATTAAGATTAAAATCATTAGTTAGTATCTTAGCATTTAACTCTTTTGCTAATTTTACTAACTTAGCATCAACCTCATGAATTTTAAGATAATCAATCTCTTCAATGACTATTTTAACTCCTACTTTCTTTTGAATTCTGTTTAAAACATCTAATCCTCTTCTGCCTCTATTTCTCTTTAAGGCATCTGGAGAATCAGCTATATATTGTAACTCTTTCAAAACAAATCGTGGGACTATTAATATCCCCTCAACAAACCCAACTTCACAGATATCAGCAATTCTTCCATCAATGATGACACTAGTATCTAAAATTTTTAGGCTATTTTTAGTAATCTTACTTTTCCTAAAATTAAAATCCCCAACACTCTTTTCACTTTTAATTGCAATAATTGTCCCTAAACAACCAAAAATAATATTCAATAAAAGCTTTGTAGGGAGATTAATGACTTTTCCTGTCTCAAAAATATCACTTACAAAATCAATTAATAAATTACAAAAGATTATGCCTGAAAATAATCCTAAAAAGCTTAACCATAAAATTTTACTAGAAATCTTTTGAATATTTTGAATATATAACTCAACTAACAATATTATTACAATTAAGAAAATACTACTAATAATTCCATAATAAATTGGGTGCTGGAGGCTTTTTCCTATAAAATAACCACTTCCTATACATAACACCATTACCAGACTACGAAAGCTATTTGATAACAATTTTATTACCTCCTTTTCTGACCTTCTTTTTTCTTTCACCTCCCTTCTATTCTTTAAATTTTTTAATTAAAAATTCCCATCTTAAATATTTAAACTATACTTTCTTCTTCGCTTTCTTGCTCGCTCTTTTTTAAGATACCTCTTACGATTAAACTTGCTTCTTCAATCTCCATCCTTTTAACATAGGCTAACTCAGTAATAATAAGCTGGCAAGCACTATCAAAAAGTTTTTTTTCTCCAGAAGATAAGCTCTTTTCTTTGTTTCTAATAAATAAAGTCTTTGCTACTTCCGCTACCTTGCATATAGAACCACTCTTAATCTTATCTAAATTTACTGAATATCTAACTTTCCAATCTGAAATCTCTTCCTTGGAAACATTACCTTTTAAATATTCTAATATTTTGTCTACTTCTTCTTCCTCTACAATTGCTCTTATTCCAACTTTCTCAACAGCGTCTGCTGGAACCATTACCCTCATATTACTACCAGAAATCTTTATCACATAATACTGACGAATCTGATGTAGTATTTCTTTTTCTTCAATTAGTTCAATAATACCTGCACCATGCAGCGGATGAACTACTTTACTCCCAATTTTAAACATCCACCCTCCCTTTTAAACTTTAACTTATCATAAACTAAGGAAAAAGTCAAAACTTATTACTAATTTATAAAATAAAAAAGTAAGAGCTCATCCATCTTTTCGCTGCCAAGAATAAGGAATATCATTATGATGAGGATCTACCCTATATTCATCTGGTTGTTGGTAACAATAAGGTTCGGTAGGGCAATTAATTACCATAGCTTCTTCTTCGCTAATACATTTAAACCCATGGTATACTAACGGGGGAATGTGGAGTAAGATTTGATTATGTTCGCCCATAAAGAATTCACTTACCTCCTTAAAAGTAGGTGAATCTTCTCGGCTATCGTATAACACAATCTTCATCATTCCAGAAGCTACCACCATATTATCGCACTGCACCTTATGATAATGCCATCCCTTAACAACCCCTGGATAAGCAGTAGTTAAGTATAACTGACCAAATTTTGTAAAGATTTCATCATCACATCTTAAAATCTCCATTAATCTTCCTCGTTCATCAGGAATAATTCTTATTTTTTTTGCCTTTACTCCTTCTATCATCATCTTACTCCTCTCTTATAAACTTTAAGATCTACTTTAACTTTTGTTAACGTTCAGGTATCAGCTTTCAGTTATTATGCTGACACCTGACGACTGAACACGGACTAACTTTTTATTAAAGGTTTACTTTATTTCCATACATCTTTTCATAATATTCAAGGTACTCTTTACTTTTCACCCTATATACCCACTTGGAATTCTTGACATACCATTCTGTAGTCATCTTTATTCCTTCTTGGAAAGAGTATTGCGGTCTCCAACCTAATTCTTTTTCTGCCTTAGTAAAATCAATGGCGTATCTTCTATCATGCCCTGGTCGATCCTTGATATACTTTACTAAATTTTCTGGTTTATTTAACAACTGCAAGATAGTTCTAACTGTCTCAAGATTAGTCTTTTCACTGTTTCCACCAAAATTATACACCTCGCCCTCTTGTCCTTTATGAAGAACTAAATCAATGCCCCTACAATGATCTTCTACATATATCCAATCTCTAACATTTAACCCATCTCCATAAACAGGTAAGAATTTATCTTCCAAAGCATTTAAGATCATCAGGGGAATTAATTTTTCAGGAAATTGATAAAAACCGTAATTATTAGAACAACGAGTGATTATTCCAGGAAATTTATGGGTATGCCAAAAAGCCAAGACCAAGAGATCTGCTCCTGCCTTACTTGCAGAATAAGGAGAATTAGGAGACAAAGGGGTGCTTTCCGTAAAATATCCCGTAGAACCTAAAGAGCCATATACCTCGTCAGTTGAAATCTGAATAAATCTTCTGATACCCTGTCTCTTGGCGGAAGAAAGTAGTACTTGTGTCCCTAAAACATTAGTCCTGATAAAGACTTCTGCCTCTTCAATGCTTCGATCGACATGAGATTCGGCAGCAAAATTAATAATTACTTCTATCTCTTTATCTTTTAAAATCTTATCTACAAGTCTTTGATCGGTAATATCCCCTCTGGCAAACTCATAATTAGGACAAGTTTCCACTTCCGCTAAATTATCTAAATTACTTGCATAAGTAAGGGCATCTAAGTTAGTAATCTTATAATCTGGATATTTATTAAGCAGGTAGATGATAAAATTAGATCCAATAAAACCTGCTCCTCCGGTAACTAATATCTTCATTTTTTTATCTCCTTGATTTATTTTTTCGGAACTTCTGGTTCGGTCATCTCCTTAGAGAGATTCAGGTCTTCTCTCGTAAAGCAACCCGATCCAATAAAACATTCCCCTCGTAATCATAAAAACACCTTTCATCGGTGTTTGTAAATTACATTTTCTTGAGTCATCAGAATACCTTCTTAATCTTGTAGAATTTGATTAATCGACTCATTTTTAAGACAAATTACCACAGGACTTTGTCTTAAAGATAATCACTAATTTTCAATCTATAAATAGTTGCCACTCCTTCATCTATACACCAAAGGTAAGTTCCATCATAGACTAAACCACGAGGATCTCCTCGAGGCGCAGAAAAAGAAGCTACCACCACGCCTGTAGAAAAATCAATCTTATAGATAAAATCTGAACCTGAATCACTATTCCAAAGATAACTTCCGTCAAAAGCTAATCCCCTGGGAGAAGATCCTGAAGAATTAAAAGAAGAAATTACTTCTCCATTTTCAGGATTTATCTTATATAATTTATTTTCTCTATAATCTACATTCCAAATATGTTTCCCATCGTAGGCTAAACCTTGAGGAGTATCCCCTGGAGAATTAAAAGAAGAAATAATTTCTCCTTTCTTAGAAACTTTATAGATCTTATCATTCTCTTTATCGGCAATATAAAATTGGCTCCCATCATAAGTAATCCCACTAAAGCTAAATTGAGGTTGGGGCAAAGAGACTAAGATCTTAGATACTTCCTCTCCTTTAGTAAGACTAAATTGTCTAATATAATTAGATTTATTATCAACTAGATATAATAGATTTTTATGATAACATAGATCAACTGGTAAGATATCTTTAGTCTTAATAGAATAACAAATAGGAAGGTTAATACTTGAAAAAGCTTCTCCACTCTTTTTATCTTTTACGGTCACTGAAACCTGATAAGTTCCATTAATAAAAGGAGTTTGCCAAATAGCTTCCTCTTCGCCAATCTGAATAAAGTTACCTTTATCGCAACCCCAGTAATACCAAAGCCTATCATTATCTAGATCCTTTGCTTTAACTTTAATAACCGTCGTTTCGTTAACTCCTATAATCTTTCGATCAGCTTTTAAGAGACTAATGAAAGGAGGATGATTGCTAAAGATAATGTCTTCAACCTTTATTACTTGTTTTTTAGTTGCCTCATCTTCAGTAATAGTTAAATTAACATAATTAGAAATGCTCTCTTTTGAAGCCACTAACTTGTATCTTCCTAAAGAAACAAGAGATAAAGTATATTCTCCTTTCAAATTAGTGGTCGTTATTGATAAAGCCTTCTTTTCTAAAGAATTTTCTAAATAAACAGTAGCCCCCATGATTGGAGTGGTAGACTTATCTATTACTCTTCCTTTTAAAAGAGTAATTTTAGATGTTTCTCGAGGCAATAAAGAAATAACTTCCAGGTCTGTTCTTTTATCTTTTTTCACCTCCACCCCTACTAATAAACTCTTGGTAAAACCCTCTTTCTTTGCATAAATATAGTAACTTCCTACGGGTATATATTCTATAGAGAAACACCCTTCATTGTTGGTGCGATAAGATAAAGTATACCCATGAGGAGTTTTAGTATGTTCTTCTCCATAAACTAATACCCCCGCCATAGGATTATGGGTAAGAGCATTAATAACTCGTCCTGTAATGATACCCATATCTTCTGGTGGCTTAGTTTTTACTTGATGTCCTATTTCTACCCAAATTTTTAAAATCTCTTTCCAAAGATAGTTAAAAGTTATTACTCCTCGAATTAACCTTAAAACTTCATTCTCTTTGCTCTCTTTATAAACAAAATCATAAGTACTATTACCTTTATTGCTTGCAGAATTCATCTCCACTCTAACTATAGAAGTAGCAAAAAATACATTTACCTCTGAGGTCGAAGAAATAGTAGTTCCTTTTTGGATTTCGGAAATTACTACCTCCTTAATTTTCTCCTTTGGAGGAGCACTTTCCTTCAGTAACCTCTCTTTCTTTGCCCATGAATCTAACTTACTTTCAGGAAGACTCAAGGTATTCTTTTCATAATAGCATCCTTTGCACCCACCAATGAATACTAAAAAGAAAATAATGCTGGCTAATAAATATTGTCTTGAATACATCTTTTTAAAATAAAGATAAGGATAAAATTTAGGTTATCTCACTATTTTAATATTGTAAGCATATTGTAAGCATTCAGGTATCAGCTTTCAGCTAACAGTTTTATTAGAAATAAGTCCATTAAAGCAAAAGAGAGGAGTATTTTGTCAGAGACGCTACTACCTGATTTTGTTAGCTTTAGTTGACTGCTGACGACTTACTTATATATTACATATTAATAGCCATCTTGTTAATAGCCATCTTGATTTGTTTAAAGATATTTTTTTATCTCTTTAATTATATTTTTTTGAACCAAATCTATCTGGCCATAAAGAGTACATCCAGCTGCTTGTTTATGACCTCCTCCACCAAATAAACGAGCTAATTTATTCACATCAACCTTATCTTTAGATCTAAAATTAATCCTAAGCATATTATCTTTTATTTCTCGGATAAAGATAGCTACTTCTACAGAAGCTATGGAAAGTAATAAATTAGTGACCATTTCTGTTTCTATATGCTCAGCTTTACTCTCTTTCCTCGTTTCTTCAGTCAAAGAGACCAGAGCTACTTTTTTATAGCAAAATAAAGTTAAAGTAGAAAGACATAAGGCTAAAAGATTAATCATCCCAGGAGGATTATTTTCGTAAATAAGATTATAGATTTTAGAAGAATTTAAGTTATGGGTTAACAATTCAGAAACTATTTGGTGAGTAAAAGAATTGCTATTAGAAAAACGGAAAGAACCAGTATCAGTTAAGATAGCTGTATATAAGAGCGTAGCTAAAGCCTGATCTAATTCTACAGGAATTTCTTTAGCTATTTGGAAGATCATTTCTCCTACTGAACTAGCTTGGGAATTAAGAAGATTAAATCTTCCTAACCCATAGCTATTTAAATGATGGTCGATATTGATAATTATCTTAGAACTTTGAACTATTTCTTTAACCTTGCCTATTCTCTCCCATTCACTGCAATCTAAGATAATCGCAACATCAAAGATCTTTTTTGTTTCGAGATTAGTTGAGATTAAATGACTATCAGGCAAAAAGGCAAAGTGTTGAGGAATCTTATCTTGATTAATAATAGTTACCTTTTTTCTTAGTCTTTTTAAGAGATAGGCTAAAGCAAGTTGGCTGCCAATAGCATCTCCATCTGGTCGGATATGGGAGGTAATTAAGAAGTTGTTTTCTTCTTTAAGAAGATTTTTAATAGCATAAAGATTATCCAAAAAATAACCTCTTTTTTTAACAATGTTAATTGTTTAAAGTTTAAAGAGAGCCTCTTCTTAACTTCTTGTTCTGCAAGTTACTAAAAATAAATTACTTCTCTTTTCTGGCAATAAGTCATTGAGTTTTATTGAGTTATAGTATAATCCTCAAAGATTTACAAAACTATTAAGATCAAAGATTATCAAAAAAACCATAGAAAGTCATTAAAAAAATTAGATGTGTTATTATATAGTAGTTACTCAACTTTGGCAAAAACTTTGCTAAAATATTCCCTTATGTAAAATTAAAAATCAAATAGCAAATGTCAAAATTACATATCAAAATGTAAAATTACTTTTTCCCTTTCAGTGTTAAAATACTTGAGGCAAAGATATTTGC
>JAHJRX010000035.1 GCA_018830565.1 bacterium
AGAAAGGTGCATATTCTTCCATTGGATCACCCTTGGAGGAAGTTTAAAATAAACCCATATAAAAGATCATTTTTATCTAATACAAAATAGGACATTTCTATTTAACGGAAAACAGGACATTTTCATTTTGCTGTTACAGGAGAAAAGATTGGATTGGGGTCAGACCTCGAAAGCAGAATTAACTATACCCTCTACTTTCTTTTGAAATTCTTTATGTTTGTTTATCTGTTCTTTTACTCGAATACTTGTTTTACCTATTGCAGTCGAAGTTACTCCAAACATCTCACCTATTTTCTTATTACTCAATCCAGTGTAACTATATAAAATATAAATCGCTACATCCCTGGCTGTCTCCTGCCGAAATCTTCTCCTTTTTATTATTCTATCCTTCTCTACCCCAAATCCATTTATTACTGCATCTAATACCTTTTCAGCAACTTCGTTATCACCCAACCTTCTCTGTTGTGGTAATTCACTGTTTATAACCTTTCTGTTCACAAACTTCTTCTCTATCCAACTAACAAATTTATCACTACCTAAAACTAATCCATATCTTATCTTTTCTAAAATCCTCTTCTCCTGCCCACACCTCTCCATTATTAACTGTTGATATTTAATCCGGGCATCTTCTTCACTCTTCCCTAATCCTCTTAATACCTCTTCTCTCAATACCCATTTATGTACTTTCTTTATCCCTGCATAATCATGATAACTGCTCCATTTATACTCATTTAATTCCTTTACCATTCCTGCCCGAATTGGATTTAAGTGAATATAAAAACTTAAGTTTTCCCAGTAATTTTCTTCACCTACAAGTATGCTTTTATATCGTCCTTGAAATAAATGTCCGCTTCTGTTATGTCTCCGATTGTAGTAAACACTATAAGATGTTTGTAACCACTGTATTGCCCTGGAAAGATTTGCCTCTTTAGTACGCAATAATAAATGATAATGATTCCCCATTAGCACAAATGCAAAAATCTCTATCCCAAATTTCTCTACAACCTTCTCAAGGTATTCTAAAAAACGATGATAGTCTTCATTAATGGTATATATCTCTCCTTGAGCAACTCCTCTTGACATAACATGATAAACTGCACCTTCGTATTGTATTCTCCAAGGTCTTGCCATAATAGTTCTCATAATAACACATCATTCTTATTTTGCCAAGTTAATTCTGCTTTCGAGGTCTGACCCCTACTATGATAAAAAAAGCTTGATTTTAGTTATAAAAAAACATAAGATAACTTAGAAATGATTGATGAAAGATTAACAAAGATAGCTTTATTAGTTATAAAAGGTCTTGATTTAGGGATAGATGATGCTCTTTATTTAACTCAAACTCCTTTATTTGAACTTTTATTCTGGGCAAATTACCTTCGGGAAAAATTTAAAGATAAAAAGATTGATACTTGTAGCATTATCAATGCCAAAAGTGGTAAATGTTCCGAAGACTGTAAGTTTTGTGCTCAATCAGCTCTTTATCAAACCCAAATTCTTACGCATCCCTTAGTAGAAGAAAAAAAGATCTTAGCAGAAGCACATCAAGCAAAGCTTGACGGAGCCAAGAGGTTTGGCATCGTAACTAGTGGTAGAAAGCTTAACTCAAAAGAGATAGAAAGAGTCTGCCAAGCTATCAAATCTCTAAATCAAGAAGGTGAAATTCTTCCTTGTGCTTCTTTAGGCAAGCTCACTTTGGAATATATTCATTTCCTTAAGGAAGTAGGCTTAAAAAGATATCATCATAACTTAGAAACTTCAGAAGATTTTTTTTCAAAGCTTTGCTTGAGTCATTCTCATGCAGAAAGAGTAGAAACTATTAAATTGGTAAAAGAAGCAGGACTTGAGGTTTGTTCAGGTGGCATTTTTGGGGTAGGAGAGACATGGCAGGATAGGATTAATGTTGCTTTCAAGTTACGAGAGTTAAGGGTTGACTCTATTCCCTTAAATTTTCTTAATCCTATTTCTGGTACTCCTTTAAGTAGTATAGAGAGAATAGCTCCATTTGAGATATTACGAATAATTGCCCTCTTTAGATTTATTCATCCTCAAAGAGATATCAGATTAGGTGGCGGGCGAGATGTTAACCTCAGGGATCTTCAAGCCTGGATGTATTATGCTGGAGCTAATGGAGTGATGATTGGAAATTACCTCACTACCTCAGGAAGACCACCAGAAGAAGATCTTAGGTTCATCAAAGACTTTGAGCTGGAAGTGGGTCTAGAGAGGAAAGATTAAAGAAGTGCCAGAAGAAAAGAGTAAAAAGACAAGGATGGAGATTAAGGAAAAGATAGAGCAGGTAGAAGTTCTTCTCAAAAAAATGGGTAGTGTTTTAGTAGCTTACTCTGGTGGGGTAGATTCTACACTGGTCATTGAGATAGCTCGTAGGACATTAGGAGAAAAGGTATTAGCAGTTACTGCTAAATCTCCTCTTTATTCTACAGAGGAGCTTAAAGTAGCAAAAGCTATGGCAAAAAAATTAAAAGTAGCTCATTTGATAATCGAAGGAGATGAATTAAATATCCCTGGTTTTGTTGACAATCCTAAAAATAGATGTTATCTTTGTAAAAAAGAATTATTTGAAAAACTTTTTCAAATAGCTGCCAAATACAAGCTTTCTTATGTTTTAGATGGCTCAAATGTTTCTGATATTTCTGATTTTCGACCAGGTAGGCAAGCAGCTAAAGAGCTTGGTGTCTGCTCACCTTTAGAAGAAGTAGGCTTGACCAAAGATGAAGTGCGACAGGTATCAAAGATGATGGGTTTATCTACTTACCACAAACCTTCCTCAGCTTGTTTGGCCTCTCGGTTTCCTTATGGTAAACAAATTAGCTTTGAGACCTTAAAGATGGTAGAGAAAGCAGAAGAATACCTTAGAAGATTAGGTATCTGGCAAGTTCGAGTAAGACATTATGAAAATCTCTGTCGAATTGAAGTAGAAAGACAAGACTTGCCTATTCTTTTAGCTAAACAAGGGAGAATAGTTGACAAATTTAAGAAACTTGGCTACATTTATGTGACTCTCGACTTAGCAGGGTATCGCTCTGGAAGTATGAACGAGGAGTAAAAAATGGCCAAACGAGTGGTAATAGCCATGAGTGGCGGAGTAGATTCCTCTACCGCCGCCTACTTACTCAAAGAAGCAGGGTATGAGGTGGTGGGTATTACCATGGATCTTCTCCCGTCCAGCTGTAAAATTGAAAAAGCAGATAGTTGTTGTTCTTTGCAAGCATTTCCTGATGCTCAAGATATAGCTGATCAATTAAAGATTGAATATTATCTCCTTGATTATAAAGAAGAGTTTGAAAGAGAAGTAGTCAGATATTTTGTGAATGAGTACCTTAATGGTCAGACTCCAAATCCGTGCGTGGTTTGTAATGCCAAAGTAAAGTTTGGTTTATTGCTTGATAAAGCTAAACAATTAGGAGCAGATTATTTAGCTACTGGTCATTATGCCAGAGTCTTAAAAAAAGATGGACGGTATGTTATTGAAAAAGGAAAGGATCTAACCAAGGATCAGTCTTATTTTTTATATCGTCTTTCTCAGTATCAGCTAAAACATCTCCTTATGCCTCTCGGTGAACACAAAAAAGAAGAAGTAAGAAAGATAGCTTATTCCAGAGGGTTAAAAGTTTATAATAAACCAGAAAGTCAGGAAATATGTTTTATTCCTGATAATCATTATCAGGAGTTTATTAAAAAGAGATTAGATAAAGATCAAGAGCCTGGTTTAATTTTAGATAAAAGCAATAAGATATTAGGTAGGCATCCAGGGGTAGCTTTTTTTACGATTGGCCAACGTAAAGGATTAGGCATTGCTACAGGCAAGCCACTTTATGTCTTGTCTATTGACTCTAAAAAGAATGTTCTGGTAGTTGGCGAAGAAGCTTTATTGTATCGTCGAGAATTAATAGCTCAGGAAGTAAACTGGATTGCTATGGAAAAGCTGACCGCAGAGATGGAGGTTATGGCTAAGATTCGCTTTCTTCATAAGGAAGCCGAGGCTATTATTACTCCAATCTTAGATGGAAAAGTAAGGATAAAATTTAAAGAACCACAGCGAGCTATAGCTTGCGGTCAATCAGTAGTCTTTTATCAAGAGGGGGTGATTACAGGAGGAGGGGTAATTGGAAAAGAAGATACCTCTTGATGATAACGATTTACTCCAGATAAAGATGGAGGCAGAAGTAGAAAGTTTTAAAATAACGAGAATTAGATTAAAAGAAAAAGAAGAGGTTGAGGACAAAGTAATTAAAGAAACTCCCTTAACTATCTTTCTAAACGGAGAAGAATTAGTAACTTTACTCTGCACTCCTTGTCAGCTAATATATTTAGCGATAGGATTTTTAGCTGGTGAGGGTTTTATAAAGAAGAAAGAAGATATCAAGGATATCTCCCTCGATCAAGAAAGAGGTATCATCAAGGTTGAGGTAGAAGATAGTTTAGAGTTAGTAAAAAAGAGTTTTGCCAAAAGAATGATTACCTCAGGGTGCGGAAAGGGAACTATATTTTATTCAATTAATGATGTCTTAGGTTCTTCTATCATCCAGAGTAAGATGAAGCTTCATTACTCTGAGGTTTTAAACTTAATGAGAGAATTTCAAAATAGCTCTCTTTTATTTAAAAAGACTGGTGGTGTTCACAGCTGTGCCTTATGCCAAGATGGAAAGATTCTCAAATTTCAAGAAGATCTTGGTCGACATAATGCCTTAGACAAGGTTTTAGGGGAATGCTTCTGGGAAGGAGTTTTTACTTTAGACAAGCTCATCTTGACCAGCGGTAGGATAACTTCAGAAATCTTACTTAAGGTGGCAAAATGGGAAATTCCAATGATTATTTCTCACGGCGCTCCTACTGACTTGGCCATTAAACTGGCAGAAAAACTTGGCCTAACTCTGGTAGGCTTTGTGCGTGGGGAAAAGATGAATATTTATACTTATGAAGAAAGAATTTTAATTTAAAGGAGAAGGGGAATGCAAAAAGATTTAGTGGCCAAGATAGAAAGTTTAAAAAAGGAGAAAAAGGTGGTTATTTTAGCTCATAACTACCAAAGAGGTGAAGTTCAAGACATTGCTGATTTCGTAGGAGATTCTATCGATCTTTCCAGGAAAGCAGCTACTACTTCAGCTGAGATTATACTCTTTTGTGGAGTGCTATTTATGGCAGAAGCTGCCAAGATTTTATCTCCAGGGAAAGTAGTTTTACTACCAGATTTAAAGGCAGGTTGCCCCTTAGCTAATATGATTACTCTTAAAGAACTCCGCCAAAAGAAAAAGGAGTATCCAGGGGCAGTGGTGGTTTGTTATGTCAACTCAGCCGTAGAGATTAAAGCAGAGTCAGATATATGCTGCACTTCTGCCAATGCAGTAAAAGTAGTAGAGTCAATTCCTCAAGATAAAGAGATCATCTTCATTCCCGATAAATGGTTAGGAGACTATACTTCCAGAATAGCCAAAAGAAGATTAATCTTATGGGATGGTTATTGTGCTACTCACCTGAAGATCTTACCAGAAAATATCTTACTTCTTAAGGAACGTTATCCAAAAGCTGAAATCATTGTTCATCCAGAATGTACTCGTGATGTAATAGAGATGGCTGATCAAGCCCTAAGTACTATGGGCATAGTTAAATGGGTCAAGGAATCAAAAGCCACGGAATTTATTATTGGAACCGAAAATGGCATCATCCATCGATTAAAGAAAGAAAACCCAGAGAAGAGATTCTTCCCAGCTTCAGTCTTAGCTGAATGTCCTAATATGAAATTAACTACCTTAGAAAAAGTTTTGTGGGCATTAGAAGAGATGAAATACCAAATAGAAATTGAGGAAGATATTCGCCTAAAAGCAAAGAAAGCCGTGGAGAGAATGCTTGAGATCTAATCAAGCAAAACAAGTTGGCTAAAAAACATTACTTGAAATCTCAGATTGTTGTTTATGCTCCTAATAGAATCTACAAAGAAAAAACCTTTAAATTTAAAAACTTACCAGTTGGTTAATTTGGTAGGGTTGTCATTATTTATTATCCTGACAATGATAGTAACCTATCAAGATATAGTCAGACTTATAACTTGAATAACAAACCAAGCAAAAAAGGTCCAGCCAAGAGGGAATAGAAATCTCTTGGCCGATAAGAAAAATATATCATGAAAAATAAATGCCAACATTAATGGCAACCAACGAGATTGAGCCTTAAAATTTCATGATCAAGGTTAATCCTTGTCAAATGAGGATACCTTGATCATTTCTATGGGTAGTTCTCTACCACAATACTTGCAAACTACGGCATTTTCTTTAATGATCTCTGTACAGTAGAAGCATGCTTTAGTGTATCCTTTAGATGCCAAAGGTGGAAGGACAATAATAACCGCTATAAGTAACGGAGCAATTACACACAAGAAAAACCACAAGATGGGGCTATGTCCCTTTTTTTTAGCGATAATACTTCCTACGATACCTACGATAATAAACAGAATAACAACTCTAAACAAGGAATTCTCTACTTTTCTTATGATTATTTGTTTATCTTCTCTCTATTTCACCTGCACTAATAAATGGCACAGCGCCACTACCCGTAACTTGGGGAAGTATTCCGTTCCATTTATCTATAGCTTTGAGGTTGGCCTCTATCTTTCTCAGTTCTATCAGGTCTGGTGTAATATTTACTTTCTGTAACCTTAATGACTCTGCCTCGGCTGTGGCTGCGGTAATCTTCTGCTCTGCCTCGATCTTTATCCTATCCAAGTCTCTCTTTGCCTTTAGGGCAAGTTGTTCTGCGGTTTGCTTTGACTCAATAGCTTCCGTAAATATCTCGGAGAAACTAAATGAGACAATAGAAAACGCATCAACGGCTATATTATACGCTAATAGTCTTTCAGCAAGTTCTTCTTTTATGGAATCGCTTACTGCTGCCCTCTTGGTGATAAGCTCTTCTGCTGAATACTTGGCTGACACAGCTTTCATTACCTCTTGTATGGCCGGGTCTATAATCCGTTCCTTGAATTCTATCCCCAGAGTTTGATAGACAATATTTGCCTTATCAGGTATGACATGATAGTTGAGCGCCACCGCTGAACTCACATCCTGAAGATCAGCCGAGGCAGATGCAGCATCTGTCCCTGTCTTCTGAACCTTAACATCCATCAGGACAACCTTCTGCATTATAGGTATCCTAAAATGCAGTCCTTCTCCAAGCACATCTTTCCCGACAGCGCCAAAATTAAGAACAATTCCTCTTTCGCCTGGCCCAACCATGGCCCATGGATGGAAAAACAAAAAGCCAATCAGAATTGCTCCAATAATTACAGCCAGCCTCATAGGACCTCCCTTCATTGCAGACTGCATGGCCTCCTTAGCCCTATAAATATCTCTTTCATCCATTATACTACCTCCTCTTTAAAAATTTTAGTTAACGGCTGGTGGATAAAAGAAGCCCAGCCCTTTTGACCTGTGGATTTTATATTTCGACATATTTCGATAAAATTCTTTTAAAATCACTGTTAGCTAAATTTAATTCTTTAATAATATACCAATGTTTAAATATTGTCCACTTAATTTTTTCTTTTGAGATTATTTTTGAGATTATAAGATCAATTCCTCTATCTATTTCCTCTGGTAATACTCTGGTAATAATTTTCATTTTGGCAGGCTGTGGCACAAGCCAAAATATTATTTGACAATTTCTATAAAAGCAATTACCATCTCATTTAAGTTAACTTATTTACTTTAAATTTACTTTAAAATTTTGTCTTTTAAAAATAAAGGGGTCTTTAATTGAAGGTAGTTCTTGCTAATTCAGTAGGCATAGATAAAGATGGTTATTATATTGTTCATTCTCCAAGTAGGTGGTCATTTTCTGCTAAAGATTATAAAGAGCAATTTACTTACTATCCATGGGAATTAGCTTACACTTCAAGTCTTTTGAAAAGAGAGACTAATAATAAGATTAAACTTCTCGATGGCTGCTTAGAAAAATGGGATTTTAAGAGATATCTTGAAGTACTTAAAGAAGAAAAGCCAGATTGGCTAATCATGGAACCATCGTCCCGGACTTATGATGAAGATTTGAGATTAGCTTTGGCTTGCAAAGAAGTGTTGGGCACAAAGTTAGTCTTTTGTGGTCAACATGCCATCGCTTATCCTGATGAAGTATTAAAAGCCGGGATTGATTATGTTGGTATTGGAGAGTATGAATATACTGTCTTAGAACTAATTCAAGGAAAGAATCCTTCTGGTATCCTTGGTCTTTATCCCAATCAGAGAAGACCTCTTTTAAACTTTAATACTCTTCCTTGGCCTGAAGATGATGATGTGGCCCGGATAAAATATCATGAACCAAATTGTGAATATCAAGAGATCCAACTATATGCCACTAGAGGATGTCCTTTGCAATGTGTCTTTTGTGTCTGTGGGAATCTTTACTATCTAAAACCTAATTGGAGACCACGAAATCCTAAGGAGGTAGTAGCTGAACTTAAATACCTTAGGAATAAATATCCCCAAATGGAAGGTGGGTTTTTTGATGAAGAGGTTCATAATGCTTCAAAAGCTTATATTCTTGAACTTTCTAAAGCTATAGTCGAAGCAGGATTAAATGACCTTCATTATACCGCTATGTGTGGTTATTGGAATCTCGATCAAGAAATGCTTGCTGCTATGCGGAAAGCTGGTTATTATAAATTAAGGATTGGCATAGAAACCGCCAGCGCTAAGATTGCTGAATGCATTGGGCTAAAAAGTAAGTTTAACATAGAAAGACTGTATCAAGTTTTAGAAGAAGCAAAAGAAGCGGGAATGAAGATTTACGGAACCTTTCTTTTTGGAGCCTTAGGTTCTATCAAGGAAGAAGACGAAAAGACCGCTCGTTTAATTCAAGACATAACCAGCAAGGATCTTTTATGTGACTTGCAAATCTCTATTTGCACCCCTCAACCAGGGACTCCTTTTTATAAGATCGCCCAAGAAAAAGGATATTTAATTAATGAAGACTTAAGAAAGTTTGATGGAGCTCAATCTGCGGTAATAAGTTACCCGGCATATTCCTCAAATGATATTTATCAAACTTTTCGTTATGCTTTTCAATGCTATGATCAAGGCTTAGAAGAAAGAAAGAGGATAAAATTCCTACCTAAACTAATAAATAATTTACAAATTCATCTTTTGGATAACATCAAGAAGGTTTTACTTTTACGATCTGGAAGAATGTGGCAAGTAAATTTGGGAATGGAAGCGCTAAAGAAGATATTTCCAGACTCAAAGATAGATATTTTATGCCAAGCAAATATAAAGAATGTGATAGAAGACAATCTTAATGTCAATAAGATTTATGTTTATGGAGATGGTTTTATCAACTTAGATACTTTTGATAAGTTATTGTTACCACAACTTACCAATGAAGATTTTGATTTAGTGGTCGTCTTGTATAATAATTCAACAGGAAGAGGTTTTCAAGAAGTAAATAGATTAGCTATGTCTTTAAATCCTAAAAAGATCATCGCTATTAATCCTGACGGAGAGATAGAGCAGGTGAAATAGTGAAAGTAAGTCTGGTGATTACCAATTGGAATGGAAGAAAGCTTTTAGAAGAATGTTTACCTTCTATCTTAAAGGTAGTAGACAAAGATAAAGATAGAGAGTATGAGGTATTAATTGTAGATGATTGCAGTCAAGACAATAGTGTAGAATTTATTAAGAGTAACTTTCCTTCCTTTAAAGTCCTTATCCCAGAACGCAATCTTGGTTTTCAAGGAGCTACTAATTTTGGGGTCTTAAATTCCAGTGGAGAAGTAGTCATTCTCTTAAATAATGATCTAAAAGTTAGAGAAGATTCATTTTTTCCCCTCTTGGAATACTTTAAAAGAGAAGATGTCTTTGCGGTAGGTGGAAAGTTATTTCAATTTGACGAAACTAGTTATTTAGCAGGAAACTATCGAATCATATTTAAAAGAGGTCATTTTAGTATATTTACTGCTCCCCAATCAGATACTTCTTATTATATTCCTTTTGTTTGTGGAGGGGCAGGAGCTTTTGACAAAAAGAAATTTTTAGAACTTGGTGGTTTTGACAACTTGTTCTATCCCTTATACTATGAAGATATAGATATCTGCTATCGAGCCTGGAAGAGGGGATGGAAATGTATTTATGAACCAAAAAGTTTAATGTTTCATAAACATCAAGCTACTATTGCTACTCAAGTAAAGAAGGTAAAATATTTATCAGGTTGCAATAATTATCTCTTTACCTGGAAAAATATGACTGATTTTAGTTATATTTTAGCTCACCTCTTTTTTGTCCCTTTATTTTTATTAAGAGACTTAATCAAAAGAAATTTTCGTTTTTGGAGATGTATATTTAAAGCCTTAAAGAAACTTCCTCAAGTCCTTCAAAAAAGGAAGAAGGAAAAGGGGCGAGATACACTTTCAGATAAAGAAGTATTAGCCCTTTTCGGCGCACCTTATCAAAATAATCTTTGATTATCTTCTTCTTTTCATCATTTGACGTCATTTTGGGGCGATAAATTTGTTATTCTTAAATGAGATTATGTACCTTTAATAACCCCACTATTTCTTGATAAACTTCTTCTACGGTAATTAATTGCATACATTTGGCAGAAGTAGGAGCATCAAGACATATTTTTCTATAACAAGGAGCACATTCTAAATCAGGGACCATAGCTTTACCTCGATTGTAGAAATATACTTCTTGGGCACAAGTAGAGCCAAAGATAGCTAAGACTAATCTCTTTAAAGCAATCGCAAAATGCATGGCAATAGAGTCTCCTGTAATAATAAGATGACAACTATTTACAATACCAGCAAACTGCATCAAAGTGTTATCGCAACCAGTGTCAATAATCGGGAAATCTACCAAAGATTTAATCTGACTATTTCTTTCCACCTCTTCTGGTCCGCCCAAAAGTAAGACCTTGGCTTTTAATTCTCGATGGAGTTTATTAGCCAAAGTCACATATCCTTCCAGTGTCCACTTTTTAGTAGCAAAGATAGGTCCACAACCAGTGTTAAGTCCGATCACTAAATCGCCTTCTTTTATTTCTTTACTTTTAATAAGATTTTGGCCATATTTTAAATCTTCGTCACTAACTGGTAAGATATATTCTTCACCTTGAAATTTTAAACCAATAGCTTCAAAGATAAACTCTTGATAACTTTGTTTATTTTTTTTAAACTTTAAGGGGTCATTAATGCCTAACTGGAAAGAATATTCTGCTTCTTTATTTAAAGGATAGATATTACCATGAGCTTCTAAACCATAGCCTAATTTTTCTTTGCTTTTAACGAGGCTGGCTAAACTTGTGGCTCCTGTATCTTTATCTAAGCAATATAAGATATCAAATTCTTCTACTTGTAATCTTAGAATTGTATTTAGGTCTAAGATGTACAATTTATCAATCAAAGGATTTTCTTTTAATAACTGAAAAGAAGCTTTATCGGAGACCCAAGTAATGTGACCAGGATCATATTTTTCTCGGAGAAGTTTTAAGAGAGGGGTAGTGCGAAGCACATCTCCCATGGCGCCTAATTTGATAATTAAAAGCCTTTTGCCCATAGGTTTGTAATTTGAGCAGTCTTCACAGAGGCTCTTATATTTACATGGTTTTTCTCCTATCAAATAACGACAATCTAATCTCAATTTCATACTTTTTCTCCTTTTGCCTTTTCCTTATTATATCTTATTGATATTTTAGTGTCAAATCATTTATAATTACCAGACATTTATAATTACCAGATATAATTATAGAAAAGAGAATATTTTGAAATTTTAGTAACATCATTTAGTAAAATATCTTTGTAATTTAGCGCCAGATTGTTTATAATTACCAAAAAATAAAATAAATGGTGGCTGTTCCGAATCAAAAGTGAACAATGGAAGTAAAAGATTTAGTGTTAGAGATTGGAAGTGAAGAGATGCCTTCTTATGCGATGGAAAAAATAATCCATCAATTAGGGGATAAGACTTTAAATATCTTAAAGAGAGAAAATTTATGGTCCGAAAACATAGAGACTTATGGCACACCAAGAAGATTAGTTGTCTTCATTAAAAATTTAGCTACTAAGACTAAAGAAATAACTCAAGAAATAATGGGCCCAGATATCCAAATCTCTTTCGACGAAAAAGGAAACCCTACCTCTACTGCTTTAGGTTTTGCTAAATCTCATCAAGCAAAAGTTACCGATTTAAAAATTAAAGAGACTCCCAAAGGAAAAAGAATATCTATCTCCAAAGTTATTTCAGGAAAAGATACGGCTTGTCTTTTACCGATTATTCTTCCTGAAATTATTAACTCTTTATCTTTGCCTAAGACCATGCGTTGGGAAGCTAAGGATATTAAGTTTATTCGACCCATAAGATGGATCCTATGTCTTTGGGGAGAAGAAAGAGTTAATTTTTCCTTAGGAAATATTATTTCTTCTGTTGTAACTTATGGCCATCGGTTTAAGACTAATCAAGGAATTGAAGTAGCTAAAGGAGAAGATTTCTTTAAAGTTTTAAGAGATAACTATGTGATCCTGGATCAAAAAGAAAGAAAAGCCCATATTTTATCTCAGCTGAAGAAAAAGACAGCGGAACTAAAAGCTATCTTAGTGGAAGATGAAGAATTATTAGAGAGAGTTACTTATCTGACTGAATATCCTTCCGTTTATTTAGGCAGGTTTAATCAAGAATTTGTTAACTTACCTCAAGAAGTCTTAATTACTTCCTTAAAAGAACATCAGCGATGTTTTTCTTTAAAAGATACTCATCATTGTCTGTTGCCTTACTTTTTATTAGTGAGTAACTCTTTTTCTAAAGAAGCAAGTGGTAACATTATTCAAGGTAACGAGAGGGTAGTATTAGCTCGTTTAACCGATGCTTCTTTCTTCTTTAAGGAAGATCAAAAGGTACTTTTAAAAGAAAGAGTGGAGAAAGAAAAAAATATCATTTGGCAGAATAAATTAGGATCTTTATGGGATAAGACCCAAAGACTGATTAATTTAGCTGAAATTATCTCAAAAGAGGTTAGTCCAAATCTAACTGAAGCCATTAAAAGAGCAGCTTTTTTATGTAAAGCTGATTTAAGTACCGAGATGGTCAAGGAATTTCCTAATCTTCAAGGAATTATGGGTTATTATTATGCTAAAGCTGCTGGGGAAAAAGAAGAAGTAGCTTTAGCGATTAAAGACCATTACTTGCCTCGATTTGCAGAAGATACCTTACCTCAAAACAAGATAGGAGCTATTTTAGGAATAAGCGATCGTTTAGATACCCTCGTAGGATGTTTTTCTCTTGGCATTTCTTATCATAGCTCTCAAGATCCTTATGGGTTTCGACGACAAGCCCAAGGAATAATTAATATTCTCTTAAATTTTAAAATAGACGTTTCCTTAGATAAATTAATAGATGAAAGTTTAAATATTTGGGAAATCAAAGAAGAAAGAGAGAGACTTAAAGGAAATATCAAGAGTTTTTTAGAAGAGAGAATTAAGTTTATCTTTAGTCAGCGGAAGATTGACTTAGATATCATTGAAGCTGTAAGTAAGAATTTTAGTCTTCCTAATCGAGCTTTAGAGATTAGTTATCTGATTAAAGAAAATAAACAGCAAAAAGAATTTTTAGAATTAGCTACAGCTCTTAAGAGAATTTATAATATTCTTCAAAAGAATACTTATGAGGGTAAAATAAAAGATAACCTTCTTTTAGAAGAAGGTGAGAAGAAGTTATTTGAAATTTACCAGGGTCTAAAAGGAGAGATACTAAAGATGTTATTAGAGCAAAGATACCAAGAAGCTTTAGATAAACTTACTTGTTTTACTCAGCCGATTAACTATTTTTTTGATAAAGTTATGGTGATGGTAGAGGATGAAGAGTTAAGGCAAAATAGGTTAGCTTTACTTTATCAAATTAAAGATCTTTCTTTGAAACTTATTGATTTTTCTAATCTTAAGATATAGATATAACGACAAAAATAGTTGACAAAATATAAAAAATTGGGCGGTGTCCGACAATAGTTTAGTTATAATGAGGTATCTGAAAAAAATATAAAAAAGGTGGATTATTCATTACAAATTTATCATTGCAAGGTGTAAATTTAAAATGCTAAATTTGCAATTTAAAATGAATTTATCCCCATCTTACACAATCTTACACAAGTTAGCTATTCGCAGGAATCACCTAAAAATTCGGGAATTTAGACTATAAGATTACCTATAGCCTTTTTCTCCCACGGAGTTATTAAAAGAGATGAAGAGGAAAGAACTAAAAGTCTAATTTTTTGGTAAAAAGAGGCGAATATATTTAAATGAATCTTATTATTCAAATTGGAAATAAAATTTTAGAATCTCTAAAAAATATTAACCAAATTATTCAATTACTTGTAGATGCTGTTATTTCTCTTTTTTATCTTCAAAAGAGTAGTTTAAGAGCAAACATGAATGTCCTCTTCTCCCAAATAAGGTTTACTGGAATAAATGCCTTACCCTTAGTTAATAAACTAGCGCTTCTTTTAGGAATAGTGGTCATTATCCAAGCAGCTACTTATTTACCAAAGATTGGTGCTTCTGACTATATTGGAAGCATTATCACCTTAGTTATTATTCGAGAATTAGGTCCCCTGATGGTAGCTTTTATCGTCATTGGCCGGTCAGGAACAGCTATTGCTACCGAACTATGTAGTATGAAGATTAACCATGAAATCAATGCTTTAGAAGTGATGGGTATTAATCCATATCAGTTTATCATTATTCCTCGGCTTTTGGGAGTAGCTATCTCTGTCTTTTGTCTGGTTGTCTATTTTGATGTGATTGCTTTGGGGGGTGGTTATCTGGTCTCTTATCTAAAGATAAAACTACCTCTAATTGCTTTTATGAGTGGACTAAAACAATCTCTGGCTTTGAAAGATTTAATCTTAAGTGGAGTTAAGGGTTTATTATTTGGCTTTACCATTGCCACGATTGGTTGTTATCAAGGGTTAATTATTAAAGGCTCGCTTACTGAGATACCCCAAGCAGCAACTAAGACAGTGGTTAGATCGATCTCAACTATCTTTTTCTTTAATAGTTTATTAGCTTTTATCTTCTATTATTCATAACTTTCTATTATTTATAACTATGGACAAAGAAGCTATTATTCGTTTAGAGAGGGTCTTTTTAGAAGATCTCAAAGGAGGTTCTTTAAGAGAGATTACTTTAAGTATTTATCCCGGAGAAATCTATGTCCTGACTGGCCCCACCGAAGCTGATAAAGTAACCTTCTTAAATCTTTGCTTAGGACTGATAAAACCTCAAGAAGGAGAAATCTTGGTAGGAGGTTATGATTTTAAAAGAGCTACTTACCACCAGCTCATAGATTATCGTCGTAAACTCCAAATTAGTTATATGGCTTACCCACCAGCTTTAATTAGTAATAGGTCGATCTTAAGTAACTTACTTCTTCCTTTGGAATACCACTTTCCTAAAGGCAATCATCTAAAAAGAACCAAAGAATTACTGGCTTTATTAGGGCTGTCTAAATATGAAGATAAATTACCATTTGAACTCTCTCTGGAAGAAAAAAGGTTGGTAGAATTAGCCAGAGCCTTAGTTAGTCAACCGCAGATTATCTTTTATCGCCAACCTTTAGAAAATTTTGACTCTTTTCTACAACAAAAGATTGTTAAGATCATTAAGCAGTATTCAGAAGAGATGAGTTGCACCAGTATAATTGTAGCTAATCATTGGCTGCCATTTATACCCATTGCTCATCGTTTTGGGATATTAGATCAGGGAAAGCTAATATACTGTGGTTCCCCAGAAGAGCTTTACGCTAGCAATGAGCCACCAGTCCAGCAATTTATTAATATTCAAAAAACTATTAGTTAGCTATATGCCAAACAAGGAGATAATCATGAATCTTGAAAGAAGATATAATTTTTTTGTAGGATTATTTGTCATTGTTGGATTATTAATCTTTGTAGGGGTAATCTTTATCACCTTCCAATCAAAGTTTATGAAGAAAGGTTACTACCTAAAGGTAAATTACCATAACCTTGGTGGTCTTCAAGAAGGAGATGAGATAACATTAGGAGGTTATCAAGTAGGACATTTAGACAAGATAGTCATGAGCTGTCAGCCAAAAGTTTATTTTAACTTATCCTTATTTATTGAAGAAGATGTAGTTATTCCTAAAGAGACGATCACTAAGATTGCCAGTAAAGGGCTGATTGGCCAAAAATATATTGAACTAATTCCACCTAAAGAGAGTAAAGGATTTCTTAAGCAAGGTGACCAGTTAAAAAGCCTGGAATTTGAAGGAGATGTTCTTTTAGCTAAAGCAGAAGAAGTAGCTGACAATTTTAACTTAGTCGCCAAAGATATCTCTGCTTTCTTCGAGGCTAATAAACTTAACCTGGCCTTAGACACCGTTAATAAAGAAGCTCAAGAAATAACGACTAACTTTAATCAGACTTTAAGTACCGTTAATAAAGAAGCTCAAGAAATAACGGCCAACTTTAATCTTCTTACTACAGAAGCAAAGGAAACTTTCCAGTTAGTCCAAAAAAACTTAATTAAGATTGAGCAAGTCATAGAAAGCTTTCAACAAACCACTAAAGATATTAGCCAGGCCACAGAGGTGGTATCTGGTCATAAAGAAGAAGTTACTAAAGTTATCTCTCAATTAGACCAGAATTTAATCTTGTTAAGTTCTGTTTTAGTTAATTTAAATGAAATTACCAGCGAAAATAAGAGCCAAATTAAGAATATCCTCCAAAATTTAGAAGTTACCAGTAAAGAAGTTCAAGGCTTAGCCAAGGATTTAAAAGAAAGACCCTGGAGATTAATCAGGAAAGAATAATCTTGACATCGACTCTTTGATGTGGTTATATTAACTAATAGTTTTTAAACTACTTTTTAAAAGTGAGGAAAAATTATGATTTCTTGTCGCGCTAGTAAATTATCTCCTTCAGCTACTTTAGCTATTACCTCTAAAGTAAACCAGATGAAAGCCCAAGGTATTGATGTGATTGGATTTGGTGCTGGTGAACCTGATTTTGATACCCCTCAAAAGATAAAAGAAGCTGCAATTATTGCTATCAAGCAAGGCCAGACTAAATATACGCCCACTTCTGGATTACCAAAACTTAAAGAAGCCATCTGTTACAAGTTTAAGACTGAGAATAATTTAAACTACACTCCAGAAGAAGTCATTGTCTCTTGTGGAGCAAAACATTCTCTCTTTAATATCATCTTAGCTCTTTGCAATAAAGATGATCAGGTGATTATTCCTGCTCCTTACTGGGTAAGTTATCCTGAAATGGTTAAATTAGCCGAAGCGGTGCCTGTATTGGTAAATACTTTAGAAGAGAATAACTTTAAACTTACTCCTGAGGCCTTTAGAGAAAATATTACCAAGAAGACTAAAGCGATAATTATTAATTCTCCTTCTAATCCGACGGGAATTTTATACGAAAAAGAAGAACTAAAAGAATTAGCCGAGATAGCCTTAGAAAATAATATTTTTATCATCTCTGATGAAATTTATGAAAAATTAGTCTATGAAGATAAGAAGTTTGTGAGTATCGCTTCACTTGGAAAAGAGATTAAGTATCTTACCATTACCGTAAATGGAGTTTCAAAGGCATACTCAATGACCGGCTGGAGAATTGGCTATACCGCGGCTAATAGATATATCATTCAAGCTATGGCTAACATTCAAGACCACTCTACTTCTTGCCCTAACACCATCGCTCAACATGCAACCATAGCAGCTTTAGAAGAAGACCAAGCTAGTATAGAAGAAATGCGCTTAGAATTTGACAAGCGAAGAAAGTATATGGTAGAAAGACTCAATAATATTATGGGTGTGAGTTGTGTTATTCCTTACGGCGCTTTTTATGTTTTTCCTAATATTTTAGGCTTATTTGGCACCAAATATAAAGACTATCATATCGATAGGGCTAACTCATTAGCTGAATATCTATTAGAAGAAGTTAAAGTAGCTGTAGTTCCAGGAGAAAGCTTTGGAAGCGCTCAAAATATTAGACTATCTTATGCCACCTCAATGAAGAATATCATTGAAGGTTTAACCAGGATCGAAGAAGCCGTAGCTAAGCTTACTAAATAGTTAAGAATAAATTTAAGAGGAGTTTATGTATCAAGCAGTATTAATTAAAGGAGATGGCATTGGGCCAGAAGTGGTAGAGGCAGCTTTAAAAGTCATTGAAGCTACAGGAGTAATTATCAAATGGCATCAAGAAGAAGCAGGTGAAGCAGCTTTAAGAAAGAACAATACTCCTTTACCAGAATCTTGCTTGGCCTCTATTAAGACTTATAAGGTAGCCCTAAAAGGACCTCTTACTACCCCTATTGGTTCTGGCTTTTCAAGTGTTAATGTAGCTCTTAGGAAAGAACTTAACCTATATGCCGGTGTTCGACCAGCTATATCTCTTCCTATAAAAGGGACTAAATATGAAGATCTAGATTTAGTCATCATTAGAGAAAATACAGAAGGAATGTATAGTGGAGTAGAACACTTTATCGATAAAGAAAGAAGTGCGGCCGAGTGTATTCGAATCATTACCCGTAAAGCAAGTGAAAGAATTGTTCGATTTGCTTTTGAATACGCTAAGCAAAAAAATCGAAAGAAAGTTACCGTTGTCCATAAAGCTAATATCATGAAAGCTACTTGTGGCTTATTTTTAGAAGTAGCCATGGAGACAGCTGCTCTTTTTCCAGAAATTACCTTTGAAGATCGGATTGTAGATAATATGGCCATGCAACTTGTAAAAAAGCCTCAAGAGTATGATGTCATTGTCACCACTAACTTATTTGGGGATATTCTTTCTGATCTTTGCGCGGGACTGGTAGGAGGGTTAGGAGTAGTCCCTGGAGCTAACATTGGAAGTGAATATGCTACCTTTGAACCGGTCCATGGCAGCGCTCCCAAGTATGCTGGCCAAAACAAGGCCAATCCTACCGCTACTATCCTTTCTGGTGCGATGCTTCTTGATTATTTAGGAGAAAACAGAGCTTCCCAAAAAATTACCGCGGCCGTAAAACAAGTATTAAAGGAAGGTCGTGAGGTAACTTATGATTTAGGTGGCCAGGCAACTACTTCTCAAATGGCTCAAGCTATAGCTGATATGATTAAAAGTATCTAACTTACCATTAAAAATTAACCTTAAAAAAATATTAGTTGCATAGTACTACCAAGCACTACCAATTTCACTAAGTTTTTGTCTTTCCATTTCCTATGTCCGGTTTTCGTTAACAACTACTATAAGAAAAATCCAATGAGTATTTCTAAAGAAAAATTTATCGAGGTTATTTATTCATTAATAAAGAAGACGGTCATATCTTCGCCTTTAGATGTAAAAGAAGCTTTAAAGAAGTGTCTTTTTCAAGAAGAAGAGCTTGGTAAATACCAGATAGGCTTAATGTTAGAAAATATAAAATTTGCTGAAGAAAAAGAGCTACCTCTTTGTCAAGACACCGGAGTGCCTATATTCTTTATTAATTTAGGCAGAAAATTTTTTCTTGATTTTAATCTTAAAGAAGCTTTAAAGATAGCGGTTATAAAAGCCACCAATGAAATTCCCTTAAGGAGAAATGTAGTTTGTCCTATTACGCGGCGATATATTGGAGATAATGATAACACCGGAGCAGGCTTTCCTTATGGCTGGTTTGATCTTACTGAAAATGACTATTTAGAGATTACCTTTTTGCCCAAAGGTGGCGGTAGTGAAAATATGAGTAGTCTGAAGATGATGAACTCGGTAACTTTGCTTAAAGAAGTGGAAGAATATGTCGTAGAAACCGCCATTGACTTTATGGGTAAGCCTTGTCCTCCTTATATAATGGGCATAGGAATTGGAGGGGGGGCTGATATTGCTCTTCATTTAGCTAAGAAAGCAACTCTTCGTTCTCTTAGCCAAAGAAATTCTGATCAAGAAATAGCCAGATTAGAAGAAAGATTGAAGGAAAAGATTAATGCTTTAGGCATTGGTCCTATGGGCAGAGGAGGAAAAAATACCGTCTTAGCTGTTAATGTTGAAGTAATAGGAGTCCATACTTCTGTTTATCCGGTAGCCATCACTAACCAATGCTGGCCTGGAAGAAGAGCCAAAGTTAAAATATTTTCTGAGGAAAAGATAGAATTTGAATAACTTAAACTTTATTTACTTAAAGACTCCTTTATCTGAAGAAACGGTGAGAAGATTAAAAGTAAGGGACATTGTTTTCTTAACAGGAGAGATTTTTATCTGTCGAGACTTAGCTCATCGTAAAATTATGGATGAGTATCTCTTAAAAAACAAGAAGCAAGATTTACCTTTTCCTTTAAATAATGCGGTCATCTTTCACACAGGAGCAATTATAAAAGAAGAAAATCTTAAGTTTATCCCTATCTGTGTAGGCTCTACCACCAGTATAAAGTTAGAATCTATCGAGCCTACTTTCATTAAGGAATTTAATTTAAGAGGCGTCATTGGCAAAGGTGGAATGGGTAAAGAAACAACCAAAGCTATGCAAAGATATGGTTGTGTTTATTTTGGAACTATTGGTGGAGCAGCTGCCCTGCTTACCAAAGGAGTAAAAGAAGTATTAGCAAATTTTTGGTTAGCTGAAAATGGTCTTACGGAAGCCGTGTGGAAGTTAAGAATAGAAGACTTTGGTCCCTTATTTATAGATATTGATAGCTATGGAAGAAATATCTACTTAGAAAACAAAGAAAGAATAATAACTTCCTTGAATAAAATAAGGACTTAAAAGGTCGAAATTTGCAATTTAAAATGAATTTATCCCCATCTTACACAAGTTAGCTATTCAAGGACACCACCGAAAATCTTCCTTTATCGTCTTAAGTCTATGACTTAAGGTATAGAGTTTTTTTTAACTACTTTTTTGCCAACCTGATTTATTTGTCTTAAAGAATCTCAAAGAATAAGAATATAAAATATGAAATATGAATTATTGATTGCTTTTAGATATGTAACTTCTAAACAAGGAAAAAGATTTGTCTCTCTAATTACCCTTATCTCCATCTTAGGTGTAATTGTTGGCGTAATGTCTCTTAATATGGTTATTTCAGTCATGAATGGATTTGAAAAAGATCTTAAAGAAAAAATCTTAAGTAGTAATGCTCATATTTTTATCACTGATATTCAAAAAAAAGGAATTAGTAATTACCCTTTGCTTATGAGAAAGATTTCAAACTCAGAAGAAGATATTTTAGGCATTGCTCCTTTAGTTGAAGGTCAGGCAATTTTATGTTCTAAATATCAAGTAGCAGGAATAAGTTTATTGGGTGTAAACTTAGAATTAGAAGCTAATCTCACTAATCTAAAAAAAGATATCGTAGAAGGAAGATATGAATTTTACCCTCAAGAAAAAGGTATCATTATCGGCAAAGAATTAGCCTTGGCTCTTGGAGTTTCTGTAAATGAAAAAATTACCTTAATTTCTCCTAAATATAATAATCTTACTAACATCAAAGGCGAAAAAGATTTAGAACCTCATGTTGAAGATTTTGTGGTTAGCGGTATCTTTGCTTCAGGTATGTATGAATATGATAGAAGTAGGGCTTATATCTCTTTAAATAAAGCTGGTGAAATATTTGGCTTTCACCAAGATATTTCTACCCTAACTATAAAAGTTTCAGATATCTATAAAGCAGAAGAGATAGCTAATAAGATTAGAAAAAAGATTGGTCTTTCTTATTGGGTTTATACTTGGATGGAGTCTAATAAAAATTTATTTTCTGCTTTAGCCTTAGAAAAAATAGTCATGTTCTTAATATTAGCTTTGATTGTCTTTGTGGCGGCTTTTAATATCACCGCCAGTTTAGTGATGACCGTCGTAGACAAGACTAAAGATATTGGCATCTTAAAGGCTTTAGGAGCAAGTCAGAAAAGCATTATGTCTATCTTTATCTTAAAAGGTTTCATTATTGGCTTGGCAGGAACGATATTAGGAACTATTTTAGGAATAACTGGTTCTCATTTGCTTTCTCATTATCAATTCATTAAACTACCCAGTGATATTTATTATATCAATTATTTACCTATTTGGATTCAAACTCAAGATGTAATTTATATATTTTTTTCCTCTGTCTTTTTATGTTTTTTAGCCACTATCTATCCATCTATGAATGCCGCTAAACTAGACCCAGTAAAGGCTTTGGCTTATGAATAATAGTCTCTTTAAGGCTGTCAATATTTCTAGATCTTATCAAACACCCCACGGAAGTCTTGAGATATTAAAAGATCTTAACTTTTCAGTTAATAAAAAGGAGGTAGTAGCTATTTGTGGTGTTTCTGGGGTAGGTAAAAGTACTCTCTTGCATCTTTTAGGTACCTTAGATAGACCTGATCAAGGAAGTATCTTATTGGAGGAAAGGAATTTATTAATGCTCTCTGATAAAGAGTTAAATAAGTTTAGATGTGAAAAATTAGGATTTGTTTTTCAATTTCATTATCTACTTTCGGAATTTACAGCCTTAGAAAATGTAATTCTTCCTGGGCTCATTAAAGGAGAATCTAAGGATAAAATTGAAGAAAGAGCAAAAATCTTATTATCTAAACTAAACTTAAAAGAGAGATTTTTTCATAAACCTAAAGAGCTTTCTTTTGGTGAGCAACAAAGGGTAGCCATTGCCCGCTCTCTAATTAATGATCCAAAGATAATCTTAGCTGATGAACCTACGGGTAATTTAGATTCTCAAACCGCCAGAGAAGTCTTTAGCCTTCTTTATGAAATAGTTAAAGAAAACCATAAAATTTTAATATTTGTTACCCATAATGAAGAATTAGCTAAGAAGGCAGATAAAATTTTCTTTTTAAAGGAAGGAAAATTGTTTGAAACTAATCATTAAGTTTGATATACTTTATTATAAGTTTTATAATGAAAGGAGTATGATTATCTATGTCCCTTTTAGTTTATTTAGATGGTAAGTTAGTCCCCAAAGAAGAAGCAAAGATATCTGTCTTTGATCATGGTCTTCTCTATGGTGATGGTATCTTTGAAGGAATTCGTTCATATAATGGCCGAGTCTTTAAATTAGAGGAGCATTTAAAACGACTATCTGATTCCGCTAAGGCCATTAACTTAAATATTCCTTTAAGCTTAAAAGAGCTTAAAGAAGCGGTGCTTTTAACATTAAGATCTAATAATTTAAAGAATGCTTATATTCGCTTAGTGGTGACAAGAGGAGTAGGTGATTTAGGCTTGGATCCTCAAAAATGTCCTCAGCCAACCATATTTATCATTACTGATAAGATTGTCTTATATTCAGAAGAGTTTTATGAGCATGGGTTGGAAATAATTACGGTGCCTACGAGGAGAAATATTCCTGAAGCAGTGAATCCTTGTATCAAGTCTTTAAACTACCTTAATAATATCTTAGCTAAGATAGAAGCTACTAATGCTGGCTTTTTAGAAGCAGTGATGTTAAATAGTGAAGGCTTGGTTACTGAATGCACCGGTGAAAATATTTTTATTGTCAAAGATAGTTGTCTTGTTACTCCTCCTTGTTGGGTAGGTGCTTTAAGAGGCATTACCAGAGAAGTAGTCTTAGGCTTATCTTTAAAACTAAAGATTGAGGCTAAGGAAGATGTTTTAACGCGTTATGATTTATATACCGCCGAGGAAATGTTTTTAACCGGTACAGCCGCTGAGATTATTCCAATAATAACGGTTGACGGAAGAATGATAGGAAATGGAAAGCCAGGTAAGATTACGACCAGCTTAAGAAATGCCTTTACAGAACTAACTCAAAATGAAGGAACGGTTGTTGCTTAAAATTATGGTTAAAATTTTGTCAGCCTTTAAGTATCAGTCTATGGGGAATTTCAAGAGAAGATGCCAAGCCACTGCTACTTTAATTCCTGAGACAAAGCTTCCGGCTGACATCTGACGGCTAAACGTTTACCTGTTTTGTTTTCTTACTACTTGGAGGTTAGATAGTGCTTTGTGATAATTGCCAGAAGGAGAAAGCTTCCCTTCATTACACTGAAGTTATTAATAATAGCTTAACAGAGATCCATTTATGTATGTCCTGTGCTCAAAAGAAAGGCTTGGATGATTCTTTTTCTCTTTCTTTTGCTAATCTCTTTACTGACCTAAGTTCTGACCTAAGTGAAGTTGGGGATATTAAAATTTCTTCTAAAAAGAAAGAAGGATGTAAGTGTTGTGGACTAACCCTTAATGACTTTAAAAAATTAGGTCTTTTTGGTTGTAGTGAGTGTTACGAAACCTTCTCTGCCAAGATTGAAAATATTTTGCAAAAAATTCATGGGGCTACTCATCACACCGGAAAAATACCTCGTCATATTTCTAAAGAGATCTCTTCCAAAAGAGAGATTATTAAATTGAGAGAAAAACTACAAAAAACAATAAAATTAGAAAAGTATGAAGAAGCTGCTAAAATAAGGGATAAACTAAAAAAATTGGAAGGAATAATTTAGTTAAAGTAGATGAATACTTTTAGCTGTGATTGGTTAAAGAACAATACTCCTCACCGCGATATAGTGATCAGTAGCCGCATTCGTTTAGCCAGGAATGTAAACAAGATTCCCTTTCCTCATTGGGCGAAAAAAGAAAGTTTAAGAAAAGTGGTCTCTTTGGTCGAAGAAGCCACAAAAAAGTGCCCTTATTTAATTAACTCTAAATATTATGATTTAGATAAATTAACCTCATTAGAAAAGCAGTACTTAATAGAAAGACATCTTATTAGTTTAGAACATGCCAATAGTAAAAATGGTCTGCTCATTGTTAGCCAGAAAGAGATGGGTAGCCTTATGGTCAACGAAGAAGATCATCTAAGAATTCAAAGCTTGGATGCAGGTTTAAACCTTTTCGAAGCTTGGGATCTTATTAATAAAATTGACGATTCTCTTTCCGAGGTATTGGATTACGCTATTTCTCCTCAATGGGGATATTTAACGGCTTGTCCTACTAATGTAGGAACTGGAATAAGGGCTTCAATAATGATTCATCTACCAGCTCTTATCTTAACTGGACAAATAAATAAAGTATTAAAAGGAGTTTCTCAATTAGGATTAACGATTAGAGGTTTATATGGAGAAGGGAGTGAAATCTTAGGAAATTTATTTCAAATATCTAATCAGATCACCTTAGGACGATCAGAAGAAGAGACCATTGATCATGTGGAAAAGATTTCAAAACAAATTATTAATTATGAAAAAAATGCCCAAGAATTGTTAATTAAAGAATCGGCTATTCAATTAGAAGATAAAACATTTAGAGCTTACGCTACCTTAACCCATGCTCGAGTTATTGATTCTAACGAAGCCATAAATCTTCTTTCTGTCGTAAGATTAGGGGTAAGCAGTGGCATATTAAAGGATATCTCCTTGGAAATTTTAAATGAACTTCTTGTTATTACTCAACCAGCTCATATTCAAAAATTTTTTAACACTCCTCTTACTCCAGAACAGAGAGATGTAAAACGAGCAGAATTAATCAGAGAAAAATTTTCTATCACTTAAAAGTTATTTTTAAATTTCAAATTAGCTAAAAACAATATCTTAAATTTGGAGGTAATATATATGTTTGAACGTTTTACGGAAAGGGCAAAAAGAGTTATTTCCCTTGCTCAAGAAGAAGCTAAAAAATATAAGCATAACTACATAGGTTCTGAACATTTACTTTTAGGTATCATCGATGAAGGAGAAGGAGTAGCGGCAGAAGTATTTAACAACTTAGATATTAATTTAGATAGCATTAAGATGGAGGTAGAAAAATTAGTTTCTCCAGGAGGGGGTGCTTTAACTTTAGGAGATGTTCCATTTACTCCTCATGCTAAGAAGGTCCTGGAGTTAGCCATAGAAGAAGCTCATCTCCTTAACCATAATTATGTAGGAACAGAACATATCTTATTAGGATTAGTAAAAGAAGAAGAGAGCGTAGCCGCTCGAATTTTATTAAATAAATTTAGTGCAGATTTAAACACCATCCGGGAAGAAATTTTAAAAATATTAGGAGGAACTGCCTTTCCTGTTACCTCTGCTCCTAAGAAGAAAAAGACCACCACTCCTGTTTTAGATGCTTTCTCCCGAGATTTAACGGAGTTAGCTAGGAATAACAAATTAGACCCGGTAATAGGCAGAGAGGAAGAGATTCAAAGAGTTATCCAAATCTTAGGTCGTCGAACTAAGAATAATCCTGTGTTTATTGGGGACCCTGGAGTAGGAAAGACGGCAATCGTAGAAGGACTAGCTCAAAAAATTGTTCAAGGTCAAGTTCCAGAATCTTTAGCTAATCAACGAGTTGTTTCTTTAGATTTAGCCTCCATAGTAGCGGGAACAAAGTTTAGAGGTGAATTTGAAGAAAGATTAAAAAGAGTAATTAACGAAGTAAAACAATCTAAAGAGATCATTTTATTTATTGATGAAATGCATACCCTGGTAGGAGCAGGTGCCGCTGAAGGAGCAATTGACGCTGCCAGTATCTTAAAACCTGCCTTAGCCAGAGGAGAGCTTCAATGTATTGGAGCTACTACTTTAGATGAATATCGTAAATATGTAGAAAGAGATGTGGCCTTAGAGCGACGATTTCAACCTATTTATGTGGATGAACCAACTATTGAAGAAACTATTGAGATCTTAAAAGGATTAAGAGATCGTTACGAAGCTCACCATCGCATCGAGATTACCGATGAAGCCATTGAAACTGCCGCCAAGTTTTCGTATCGGTATATTTCTGACCGTTTCTTACCTGATAAAGCTATAGATTTAATCGATGAGGCTAGCTCGCGAGCTAAGCTTCAACTTACTACCACTCCGGCCGATCTAAAAGATCTTGAAAAAGAAATTGAACAAGTCTCTAAAGAAAAAGAAGCTTCTATTAGTGAACAAGAATTTGAAAAAGCTGCCTCTTTTAGAGATAAAGAACGTCAGTTAAGAAAAAAATTAGAACGAATAAGAAAGGAGTGGAAAAATAAACACGGCATTTCTGATCGCTCTGTAAAAGCAGAAGATATTGCTAATGTTCTCTCATCATGGACAGGTGTTCCCATATGTAAATTAGTAGAAAGTGAATCTGAAAAATTACTCCGGATGGAAGAAGATCTTCATAAGAGAGTTATAGGACAAGATGAAGCGGTAACCATCATTAGTAAGGCTATTCGTAGATCTAGAACAGCCTTAAAAGATCCTTGTCGTCCCGCCGGTTCATTTATCTTTTTAGGACCTACCGGTGTGGGAAAGACAGAATTAGCTAAAGCCTTAGCTGAATTCCTCTTTGACGATGAAGAAGCTCTTATTCAAATAGATATGTCTGAATTTATGGAAAAATTTGCGGTTTCAAGGCTTACGGGTGCTCCTCCTGGATATGTAGGCTATGAAGAAGGAGGTGAACTTACCGAAAAAGTTAGAAGAAGGCCTTATTCGGTAATTCTCTTAGATGAGATAGAAAAAGCTCATCCTGATATATATAATATCCTTCTCCAAGTATTAGAAGATGGGCAGCTTACCGATAACTTAGGACATACTGTGGATTTTAGGAATACCGTGATTATTATCACTTCTAATATAGGAGCTAGGGATATTTTATCTAATTCTGGCTTGGGCTTTCGTACTCCCGATGAAGAACGATCCTACGAAAAAATGAAAGAAAAAGTTACTTCAGAAACCAAGAAGATATTTACTCCTGAATTTATAAATCGGATTGATGAAATTATTGTCTTTCATCCTTTAAGTAAAAAAGAGATTGAAAAAATTGTGGCTATAAAGATTGAAGAACTAAATGAAAGATTGGAATCTCAGAATATCCAAATAGAATTAAGCAAGGAAGCAGCTAAGCATTTAGCTGAAAAAGGATATGATGTTGCTTATGGAGCTCGTCATTTAAGAAGAGTTATCCAAAAAGAAATTGAAGATCCTTTATCCGAAGATCTAATCAGAGGTAATCTTAAAGATAATGAAACTATCGTTATAACTATAGAAGATGGAAAACTTACTTTTAACAAGAAAGCTTCTTTAAGTCCCTCAAGATGATAAAAAAAATTACTATTTTAGTTTTAAGTATCTTTTATTTCTTTCCTATTTTAGGTTATAGTTTTCTTGTGTTAGGAGATAACTATAATTTAGCCGTGAAGCTTTATCGAGATGGACATTATGAATTAGCGGCTCGAGAATTTAATGAATTTATCCTCTCTAACCCTGACCATGAATTAATTCCCTCTGCTTTATTCGTTTTAGGTGAAACTTACTTTGCTCAAAATAAGTATCCCGAGGCTTTAGAAGAATACAAAAAATGTTTTTATGTCTCTTTTGAAGAAGACTTGAAAGCTAAGAGCTTACTACGAATGGGGGATTGCCTTCTTTTTGATGGTAAACATCAGGAAGCTTTAGCTAAATACCAAGAGATTATAGACGCCTACCCAACCAGTGAAATAGCTATAAAAGCCATTTATAAAAAGGCGCAGTCATATTTCAAGCAAGGAGATTTGGAAAAAGCAGAACTTCTTTACGAAGAAATTACTAAAAAATACCCTCAGTCAGGATATGCTCTTCAGGCTTATTATTCCTTAGGGGTTTGCTATTTTCGTCAACAAGAATATCCTCAAGCCATCTTACCTTTGATAAAAGTATATGCTGAGTCAAAAGACCCTCAAATCAAAGGCGAAGTTTTATACTATATAGGAGAATGTTGGTATTTACAAAACGACTATGAAAGTACTATTTCAGAACTAAATAAATTCACTCAAGACTTCAAAAATCACCCCTTTTTTTATAAAGCTTTTCTTCTTTTAGGAAAAGCTTTTTTTAAGGCTTCCAAGCTTGATCAATCTTTAGCTAACTTTAAAGAAATAGTAGAAAACTGCCCAGAAGATGAGATCTTGTCTAAAGCTTTTTACTGGATAGGAGAAATATACTACGAAAAAAAAGATTACCCCCAAGCTGCTACCAACTATAAATACCTTATAAAACATTTTCCAAAAGATGAGTTCCTTTTGTGGGCTAAGTACAATTTAGGCTGGTGTTATTTTAACCAGAAAGAATACGAAAAAGCCATTGAGGCTTTTCAAGAATTTAATGCTTCTTTTCCCAGCCATCAAAATACACCTAAGGTTTACTTTCAAACAGGAGAATGCTTTCAAGCTTTAAGTCAAAATAACCAAGCTTTAGAAGCTTATCAAGAGGTGATAAGCAAATTTCCACAAGATAGTTTAGTCCCTATCTGTTTATATAAAAAAGGAAATATTTATTATCAGCAAAAAGATTATTTAAAAGCAATTACTTCTTATCAAGAAATTATCTCTAAATTTAAAGAACATCATTTATTTCCTGGCGCTTTATTTTATAATGGCTTATCTTGTTATTATCTAAAAAATTATCCTTCTTCTATAGAAAATTTCAAAGAAGTTATTCAATCTTTTCCCTCATCTGACTTGGCAGCTAATTCTTACTTCCAATTAGGCGAAATTTATTTAGAACAAAAAGACGCTGCTAACTCACAAAAATTTTATCAAAAGTTAATAGAAAATTTTCCTAAGTCAAGTTTAGCTCCTTCTGCTTATTATGGTTTAGCTACTTCTTTTTATCAAGAAAAAAGATGGGCAGAATCCGCTAATGCTTACCAAGATCTCCTTAAAAACTTTCCAGAATCTTCTTTAATTTATGAAACCTTATATGCTTTAGGAAATTCTTACTACAATAATAAGGAATATAAAAAAGCTATCTTTTCCTATCAAGAAATCTTAAAAAAAGATCCCAAAGAAAAATTAAGTATCGCTTCTCAATATCAGATAGCTTGGTGTTACTATAAATTAGAAGATTACCCCAATGCTCTTAAAAACTTTAAAGAAGTAATTAATAATTTCCCAAAGGAAGAAGAGTACCAAGCTTCTTCTTGGTATTGGATAGCTTGGATTTATTTTTCTCAGAAAAAATATGACGCTTCTATAGAAACTTATGAAAAACTTATCAAAGAATATCCAAAAAGTAATTTAATAGCTAAAGCTTACTTAAATATAGGAAATTGCTTATTTAATCAAAAAAGCTATCGAGAAGCTGCTCTGGCTTATAAAAAAGTAATAGAAAAATATCCTTCCCAAGAAGAGATAATTAAAGATGCTTACTATCAAGTGGGACTTTGTTATTATCTGGAAGGGAATTTAAATAAGACCGTGGATCTTTATAAAGAATTACAGCAAAAATTTCCCCAGAAGGATTTTCAAGCTAAGCTACAGTTTGTGATCGCTAAGTCTCTTTATGACCAAAATGAGATTAAAAAAGCTTCAATAGAGTTTGAAGAAGTAGTTAAAAAATTTCCTAAAAGTCTGTATGAATTAGAGGCACTTTATTGGATATCTCGATGTTATTTAAAGAAGAGTGAATATTCTTCAGCTATTACTACCATGAAAGAGCTTTTAAATTTGTACCCCCAGACAGATTATGCGGCTGATATTTGTTATAACATAGGAGTTTCTTACTATCAGCTAAAAGAGTATCAAAAAGCCATCTTAGAATTCGATAAGCTTACCCAAAATTTTAGCCAAAAAGATGATCTTATCGCAGAAGCTTTGTACCTTAAGGGAAAGTCCTTACAAAACATTAACCAGACTACAGAGGCTTTAAAGACTTATCAAAGATTAATCTCTGACTATCCGCAAACTTCATCAGCCTGCAAGGCTTATTTAGAAAGAGGAAATCACTTTATAGCCGAAAAGGATTATCTAAGAGCGGAAGAAGAATATCTAAAGATTGCTAATTATGACTTAACAAAAGAGATTGCGGCTGAAGCTCAATTTTATATAGGCAAATGTGCTTTTTTATCAAAGAATATCAATAAAGCTTTAGTTGAATACTTAAAAGTAGCTTATTTTTACCCAGAAATTACTAATTGGGCAGCTAAAGGCCAGTTTCAAGCTGCTTTAACTTATGAAAAAATGAACAATCTTCCTCAAGCAAAAAAATTATACCAATCTATTATTGCCACTTACAAAGATAGTCAAGAAGCAGAAAAGTCAAAAGCATGTTTAGATATTTTAGAGAAAAAAGCTACAAAATTACCATAAACCAACCTAAGTTCTATTATCAAGAAAAGGAAGCTATGTTAAAAAAAAATTATCTCTTTTTATCTTTAGCCATCTTAATGTTATTTTCTTCAAATATTACCTTTGGAGAAGAAGAACCTGATATAAAACTTCCAGGAGTAACTATTATTGGCCAAGATAAATCACTCTTAGAAAAAGAAATAAAGCCTGAAAAGATAAAGATAAAGATTAAAGAAGATATTAGTCTGACTAAAGAACCCATTAAAGAACCTAGCTTAGAAATAGAAATACCTTTTCTCGAAGAAAAAGTTATTTTAAGAGAAAAGACTACTTCTTTAAAAAAAGAAGGGATTATTTCTTCCTTTGCCTTTAACGGAGGTAATGCTAATTCCTTAGAATATCAATATCTCTATGGCCAAAAGATTAAAAAAGCTAATACCTTATTTATTATAGAGAGAGGCAAATCTGATGGTTTTATTATTAATGAAAAGCGATTTAATAAGCATAGTCAGGACAAGATATCCCTTAATTTAGATCTGCCCTTACTTTTGGAAGTACCTTTTAAGACTACTAATCTTAAGGAAGAAGTCTTTTTTTTCACGGAAGCAAAGTATAACCAAAAAGAAGAAGATCTTCCTTTTAGTCAAGATGAAGAGATCTTTAAAGATTTAAAAATAGTTCTAAAAAATAAACCTTTTAAGATCTCAAATTCTAATTTAAGCTTTATCTTTACTACTACAAAGAGTAAATTAATTCACCAAAAAAAGATAGAAGCTAACTTTACCGATCTTAGTCTTTATCTTTATACCTATCTTAAAAAATATTTACCTAAGCCTTATCCCTTAAATCTTTCCTTAAAGATCCAAAGAGAAGCTCTAGAAAAAGATAAAAGATGGAACTACCTGCTTTCCGCAGAAAGTAATAATATTGAAGTAAAAGATTATGCCATAAGGGTTAGCACTGATTATTATCACTATGATGGTTCTTCAAGTTTGGGGTTTAAGATAAATACTTTTTATCCTTATCGGAAAGATTTAAAATTATTTGCTACCTTGGATAGAAAGATTAATCTACCAACCTTTAGAGATATTTATGGAGTAGAAAAATATATAGAGACGACTATCCCTTGCTACTCTCCTCAAAAGACAGGAGAAATAGAAGGAGGTCTCAACTATCAAAAAAGTACTGATTTCTTGATCAGTAGTTCTTTATTCTTAGAAAGAACTACTGATTTTATCTCTTGGGGTGACCAAGATCATGATCAATTATACGAACCAATTAATATAAAAAAAGTTAAGCTTTCTGGTTTAAGACTTAAGGTTAAAAAAGAACTATCTCCAAGTATATCTCTTCAAGGCAATCTTACTTATCACTTTTCCCTTAAGAATGAAATCCCAGGAGAATATCTTCCTTTCCTTCCCAAAGAAGAAGCAAAAGTTTGTCTAAAAATGCCAAACTTTAAAGGAATAGATCTTGAGTTTACCGCCACTTATAAAGGAAATCTTTATAGCAACCATCAACAACCGATTAAACTAAAGAGTTTTTCCTTGTTAAGTTTTAAACTTGGTAAAAATATTGACGATCGCTTAGATGTCTTTATTTCTGGAGATAATATTCTTAATAAAAAGTATCAAATAAGAGAAGGATACTTCGGTAATTTAGCCACTATCTTTGCGGGTTTTACTATTAAGATATAATGCCCACGGTCTATATTTCAATAGGTTCTAACCTCGATAAAGAAAGAAATATTACTCTTTGCCTTTTTAACCTTGAGTCTTCTCAAGAGATAAAAATAAAAAGGTTATCTAATATTTATCTTACCTCACCGGTAGGACACCAAAGGCAAGAGGACTTTTTAAACTTTGTGGCTGAAATAAATACTTACTTAACCCCTCTCAATCTTCTTCTGAAGTTAAAGAAGATTGAGAAAAAACAAGAAAGAGAGTATGAAATATTTTGGGGTCCGCGAACGATAGATCTAGATATAATCTTTTATGATCATTTAGTCTTAGAAGATGATCAATTAACCATTCCTCATCGGCACATGGAGGAAAGAGCTTTTGTTTTAAAACCTTTAAGTGAATTAGAGCCTTTATATATTCACCCTTTCCTTAATAAAAGCGTAAGAGAATTGCTTAATGAATTAAAAGAAGATGGCATTACCCTTTATGGAAAATGGACAAAGAAAGAAAGCCATTGGATAATAAATAAGACTTAATTTTGTGAGAAAATGACTTGTCAATAATTATTACCACCAATGATTTTATAACAACAGCTAAAAGAAAGATGAGGTGTTTTGATGTCCGATGTTAATTCCTTAGAGAAAGAGCTAAGATCAGTAAAGCATTATAAGAATAATCGTTATAGAGGAATGGATCAAAGAATAATAAACTCTAAAGAGTTAGCGATTATAAAAAGGATATTTAGCTATTTAAATAAAGAGAGAAGAGATTACTCCTTGCTTGATGTTCCTTGTGGATATGGACGGTTTTCTCCACTTTTAGAAAAAGAATGGAAATTTACGAGCCTCGATATCTCGCTTCCTATGGTTTTGGAATGTAAGAAATCTCTTTCTTCTGCTTCAAATCAAGATTTTTTAGTAGCCAACATAAAAAAACTACCTTTAAAAGATAGTAGTTATGACTGTGTCCTTACCATAAGGTTAATTCAACATGTTCTGGAAAAGGCGGAACGGATAGAAATCTTTAAAGAAATAAATAGAGTCACCAGAAGATATTTAATTCTTTCTTTTTACAAGAGAAGCAATATTCATCTAACCTTTAGAAGAATTGAATCTTTTTTTAACCGATCAAGAAAGAAAATAAGCATGCTATTATGGAAAGAATTTAAAGATGAGGTTGAATCTTGTGGATTTAGAGTTTTAAAAGTATTTCCAGTCTTAAAGTATCTTCATGCTTCCCATATTGTTCTTTTAGAAAAACTGGCAGTTTAATTAAATCGTAAATGTTTTGGCGCCAGTTGTCAGTTAAGACCAGGAACATTACTTAAATGTTTTATAGCTTGGGGAATATCGTTCAAAACATCACTGGCTATCAAAGAAAGTTCACCTCTTTCTTTAAGAGCTATATCTCCTGATAAACCATGGAGATATACCCCTAATTTACTTGCTTCTAAAGGATTCAAGCCTTGAGCCAAGAACCCGCCGATGATACCCGTTAAAACATCTCCCATTCCTGGTGAAGCCATACCAGAATTACCCGTAGAATTTATGAAAACCTCTCCGGTAGGAGAGGCAATAATTGTATTTGCTCCTTTTAAAACTAGAACAAGATTATATTCCAGAGCTACTTTTTGAGCATAAAAGATCCGATTTATTAAGATATCCTCAATCTTAGTCTTTAAAAAATGAGCTAATTCTCCAGAATGAGGAGTAATTATTACCGGTGCTTTGGCTTTCTTTAATATTTCTGGCTTTTCAGCTAAAGCAAATATAGCATCAGCATCAATAACCATAGGAATATTAATACTTTCAACTAAGTTATGAATAAGTTTTATGGTTTCTTTTTCTCTGCCGATACCAGGCCCCAAAGCGATAGATTGGAATTTAGAAATTAAGTTCATTATCGTAGAATAACCTTTATAGCTAAAGCTACCCAAAGGAGTCTCTGGTATTGGATGAGTCATTACTTCGGTTAGCTTAACTTCCAGGATAGAATTTAAACTTTCAGGAATACCTAAGATCACAATTCCACTTCCTGTTAGTAAAGCTGCTTGGCTGGATAAAGTAGCAGCTCCAGTCATTCCTCGACTTCCAGCCAATAAGAATATTTTTCCGCACCTACCTTTGTGGTCATCTTTTAATCTTTTAGGAAGAAGTAAAGAAATATCTTCTTTTTCTAGATAATTTAGACATAAATTAGGATCATTAAGAAGGTCTTTAGGAAAACCAAGATCTAATATCAATAACTTGCCAAGATAATTTATTCCAGGTGAAAGAAACATTCCTATTTTAGGAAGACCAAAAGTAAAGGTATAGGTAGCTTTAATAGAAGTACCTAATAATTTACCACTATCCCCATTAATTCCTGAAGGAATATCTAAAGAGATAATAGGTTTTTTTAAAGAGTTAAGACAATTTATAATCTCAACAAAGTGATCCGATAGTCTTTCTTTACCTCCTATGCCTAAAATAGCATCAATAATCAGATCGAAGGAAAACAATTCATCTTTTTCTTTCTGGAAATTTTCTATGGAATTAGCCTTCCTTATAGGAATCTTAAGTGATTTAACTATCTTTAAATTAGTTTCAGCTATACCTTTGGCTTTCTCTTCGTCCATCATTAAAAATACCTCTACAGAGATATCTTGATTAAAAAGATGTCTAGCTATTACCAAGCCATCTCCGCCATTATTCCCCGGACCAACAAAAACAGCTACTTTTTTAAACTTTAAATCAGGGAAGAGCTGGTGGAGACTTTCTATGCTCTTGATACCTGCATTTTCCATTAAAATAATACTTGGCATAAAGTATTTTTCAGTAGCCATCTTATCTATTTCATACATTTGATTAACATTAGCAACTTTCATGGTAACCCTTAAATAAAAAGTAATACTTAATCTTTTTATAGCATTTCTTTAACAGCTTGTAAATTAAGATTAAACCCCAAATAAGATCAAGGTGGTAGAATTTATACTTTATCCTTAACGAAGTAGTTAATTTCAGAAAATTATAAACAAATTCTAATTTAAATTTTTTTACCAGCTTAAGAGTAGAGAAGGGAGGATATAAGATCTCCAGATAGTATTGAAAAAACCTCACTACCTTCATTTCGTACCTAAGGTTAGTCCAGGGCACCACTACCTCTTCTGTCTTAAACTTAGTCCATTCTAAAAGATTTAAAGGAGGTTTAAATCCATGCTCTTTAGCCATTTCAAAACCATAAGTTCCAGGCCAGGGAGAGTAATGATGAATAGAGATGAGACAGTTAGGATGAATATTCTTTAGTCTTAAGACTAAGTCAAATGTCTTCTCCAGGTCTTTAAAGCCATCTTCTTTCATCATTCCCACGATAAAAGAATAAGAAGGTCGAATATCATATTTTTTTAAGATCGTATTACATCTTTCAATATCAGAGAAAGTTATATCTTTCTGAATAAGATCAAGGATCTTATTAGAACCACTTTCAGCTCCAAGGTATAAGAGACCAAGCCCACTCTTCTTCATATAAAGAAGAAGCTCTTCATCTAAATGCAAAACTTGATCAACTCTAATATTAGCCTCCCAAGTGATATTTAAGCCTTCCTCGCAGATGCTTTTAAGTATCTCTTTAGCTCTTCTTCGATGAATGAAGAAGTTAAAATCCAAAATATTTATCCGATTTACTTTAAATCGAGAGACTAAATATTTCAAGTCATCAACTACTTGTTCTACCTTTAAAGCATAATATCTATTCCTTCCAAAGGTAAGAGGAACGCAACAAAAAGCACATCTTCCGTAACAACCAATACTTGAAACATAACCTAAAATTCGAGACTGACCATCAAAACTTTTTTGAATATGTCTTTCTACTGGTATTAAGTCGTATGCTTTTCGATTGATAGGTTTTATATCTTTGATAAATTGTATTTCATTAACTTTGATCTCCTGACCTTTTCTATAGACTAAGGATGGTATCTTTTTAAAGTCCTCCTTATTTTCCAAAGACTTCACTAATTCCAAGAAGGCCAGTTCTCCTTGACCTCTAATAATAAAGTCAATCTTCTTGTCTTGGAGTATTTGTTCATACATCAAGGTAGGAAACCATCCTCCCCAAACTATAGGTAAGTTAGGAAGATGTTTTTTTATAAGGCAAGTAACCCGGTAGCCACTCTTAACTTGATTTCCTAAAATTAAGCTTATTCCTAAACAAAGAGATTTTTTAGATAGAGCCAGGAGTCTTTCTTCAAAATTATCTTCAATGTTGGCGTTAATGATGTTAACTTGATAGCCATTTTCCAAGAGAGGAGCAGAAATAGCCAAAAGTCCCAAGGGAGGATAAGAAGGAGTTTCATTAATTAAGGGGTAAAATAAAGTTATCTCTTTATTAGCCATATTGAAATTTTCAGATTCCCTTGTGTGTGTCCGATTTCTGCACAGGTCGAAAAACTTGAACATCGAGTATTAGGGAAAAATATAACCCAAGATTGCGTAGATACTCTCAATGTGGACATCAATGCTCACATTGTAGTTTCGTGTAAACTTACTGCTTTATGTTGTAGGGCAATTGTCGTGAAACTGAGTTTTTACACAGTCTGACCTTTGCCTCTACCTATTCTTTACATACCATGCAATCGTTTTTTTCAATCCCTCCTCAAAATTAGTCTTTGCCTTAAACCCAAATTCTTGTTCTGCCTTTGAGGTATCCAAACATCTCCTTGGTTGACCATCTGGCTTTGAAGCATCCCATGTTACGCTCCCCTTAAATCCAGTTAGTTTTGTTATTAAATCTACCAAATCTTTAATAGATATTTCAAATCCAGCTCCAATGTTCATGGGGTCACTTTTATTATATTTTTCAGCCGCTAAGAGTATCCCTTCAGCCGCATCCTCTGCATAAAGAAACTCTCGTGTAGCCTTGCCAGTTCCCCAGATAACAATTTCATCTCTTTCCTCATTGATGGCATCAATACACTTTTTAATTAAAGCAGGAATAACATGAGAGGAGTTAGGATCAAAATTGTCTTTTGGTCCATATAAATTTACCGGGAAAAGACAGATAGAATTAAAATTATATTGTTGCCGATATGCCTGCGACTGAACAAGAAGCATCTTTTTAGCCAATCCATAAGGAGCATTGGTTTCCTCAGGATAACCATTCCAGATATCTTCTTCTTTGAATGGTACTGGTGTAAACTTGGGATAGGAACAAATAGTGGCTAAAGCGACAAATTTCTTCACCCCAAACAATCTTGCTTGTTCCATCAGTTGAGTGCCCATCATTAAATTCTCATAGAAAAAACTACCTGGATTCTCCCTATTGGCTCCAATCCCTCCTACCTTAGCGGCTAAATGAATGACAATGTTTGGGTTAGCGTCTTCGTATATCTTCTTCACCATCTCCATTTCTACTAAATTATACTCCTTGCTTCTTGGGGCAAAAATATCCTTGCATCCTCTTTCCTTCAATTTTTCTACCACATAAGACCCTAAGAAGCTTGCGCCACCAGTAACCAAAACTCTTTTCTCATTCCAAAAACCCATTTTTTATCTCCATTTTATTAATTGATTTTCTGTTCAGGAAATACCTTTTTCTTTTAATATCCTTTCCCCTTCTCCAATTGGAATAAGACCTTCCAGTCTCATATCACTATCCACCATAATCTTTACCAAATCTTTAAATCCTATCTTAGGTTGCCATTTCAACTTTTCTTTAGCTTTTGTAATATCTGCATGCAAAAATTCAACCTCTGTAGGTCTAAAGTATCTCATATCAATTTCTATGTAATCTTTCCAATTTAACCCCACATAAGAGAAAGCCTCTTGTAAAAATTCCTTTATTGAATGAGTCTGCCCTGTTCCAATTACATAATCATCTGGTTTGTCTTGCTGAAGCATCAACCACATTGCCTCCACATACTCTGGAGCATACCCCCAATCTCGTTTTGCTTCTAAGTTACCTAAGTATATCTTTTCTTGTTTTCCGGATAAAATCTTAGCAATACCCCTGGTTATCTTGCGGGTAACAAAGGTTTCACCCCTTCTCGGCGAC
>JAHJRX010000036.1 GCA_018830565.1 bacterium
GAAAGGTGCATATTCTTCCATTGGATCACCCTTGGAGGAAGTTTAAAATAAACCCATATAAAAGATCATTTTTATCTAATACAAAATAGGACATTTCTATTTAACGGAAAACAGGACATTTTCATTTTGCTGTTACAGAAGAATTATTTATTCAACAAAGCAAAAAATTACCGATAAGGCATTAAAAGAAACAAGTATAAAATTGTTGCCAGAGAAAAGTGTTTTATTGTGTTGTACAGCTTCAGTTGGTGAATATGCATTAGCAAAGATTAGATTAACGACTAATCAACAGTTTAATGGTCTTGCAGTAAAAAGCGAGTTTTGCAAAAAAGTAATTCCAGAGTATTTATTTTGGATATCTTCATTTTTTAAGGAAGAGTTAGTTCGTTTAAGTGGTAAAACTTCTTTTAATTTTGTTTCTGTAGGCACATTGAAAAAAGTTCAAATTCCCCTCCCCCCTCTCGAAATCCAGGAAGAAATCGTTGCCGAGTTAGACGGATACCAAAAAATTATCAACGGCGCCAAACAGATCATTGAAAACTACAAACCAACCATCAAAATTGACCCGAGCTGGGAAATGGTGGAATTGGGGGAGGTTGTTGAAATAGATCCAAAGAAAACCGAGATCAAATCATTGGATCCAGAATTAGAGGTTTCTTTTCTGCCTATGTCTGATTTGCAACAAAAAGATATGAATTTTTCTTTTAAGCAGTCAAAGGAGTTGAAAGATGTGCTAAAAGGATATACTTATTTTCAAGACAATGATGTTTTGCTTGCAAAAATAACGCCCTGCTTTGAAAACGGAAAATCTGGAATTGTAAGAAATTCAAAGAATGGTATAGGTTTCGGCTCGACAGAATTTATTGTATTGCGTAGTAGTGAACAAATATTACCCGAATGGATTTATCTCTTTATATCATCAGATAATTTTTTAAAAGAAGGCAAAAACAATATGACTGGTTCGGCTGGGCAACAACGGTTAACTAAGGATTTCGTAGAAAACTATAAAATCCATCTACCACCCATTGAAACACAAAAAGGAATAGTCAACAAAATCGAAAGCGAACAAAAGATAATCAACGGAAACAAAAAACTCATCGTAATTTTTGAGGGCAAGATCAAGGAAAAGATTAAAGAAATTTGGGGAGATTCAGATTAAAGTTAAGCGAGGTACAATATGGAATTAACACATGATCCCAGAGAGTTTGTTAGGGGTTTACAGCAAATCTTGATATCCGATACCAAAAGATTAGGCTTTATGTTTGGTGCTGGAACATCTATGGCAGTGAAAGAGGGTGCTAGTAAAAATTCCGTCATTCCTGGTATTAAGGAAATGACACAAAGAATAATCGATTCAATTAGCGAAGAAGAATATAAAAAGGCATTACAAATGATTAAGGAGGAGTTTGAAGAATCAAAGATTGGTTATTACATAGAATATATTTTGTCTAACATCACCCAAAAGGAACAAGTTATAGGCAATGAAAAGCTTTGTGGATTAACTAAAAAAGATTTTGAGCTGCTAAGAAAAAAGATCGAAAAAGAAATAATAGAGCTATCCTCAGTTCATAAGAAGAAGGATTCTTTCATAAGTAATCTGTTGCATTGTGATTTTGCGCAATGGATTGCTCAGGCATCTCGGAAATTACCTGTGGAAATATTCACCACCAATTATGACTATTTACTTGAATTAGGATTAGAACATCACAATGTGCCTTATTTTGATGGTTTTGTTGGCAGTTTTGAACCTTTTTTTAGTAGCTCATCTGTAGAAGATTTAACATTCCTTCCTCAATATACAAAACTATGGAAATTGCATGGATCGTTAGGGTGGTATCCGGATAGAAAAGCTAATAAGATTATAAGAAGGTATCAAGATGATTCGACCATTATAGTTTTCCCTTCTTTACTTAAGTATGATAATTCAAAAAAACAACCTTATGTAAGTTTTATGGACAGGCTCGCACAATTTATAAAAGAAAATGATGGAGTCTTGTTTATATGTGGATATTCGTTTAGCGATCAACACATCAATGATGTTTTATTAAATGCATTAGAAAAAACAAGAACCTCGCATGTTATAGCATTATATTTTGATGAACTAAATGAGGATTCACATGTTGCCAAATTGGGAAAGGGTCAATCGAAGTTATCCGTATACGGAAAAAACAATGCTGTTATCGGGGGAAAATTTGGTAGCTGGAGGTTGAAAACCAAGCCTGCTAAAGATGATTCAATTATTATAAGCCTATATTTTGACGAAGATGTAATTGAACCAGAAAAGGAGTGGACCGGAAAAGGAAATTTTAAGTTACACGATTTTGCAAAATTTGTTGAATTCTTAACATATCTGAATTACAAAAATTATGTAACTACAGAGGAGAAAAAATGAATAATAACAAAGATACATTGGTAGGAAAAGTTATTAGCATTAATGGCAATCGCATTTCTGTTAAGATGTCCGAAAGCCTCAAGTCCACTATGCCAATAATTAATGGCTTGGTCTACCGTGTTGGACAAATAGGTTCTTTTTTGCGAATACCTTTAGGATATGCAAATCTGTATGGAATCGTAACACAAGTTGGAGCAGATGCAATCCCGGAATCTCTTAAAGAAATAGCTCTTCAAGAATACGAACGAAATTTCAGTACCAGATGGATGAGTTTAGTATTGGTTGGAGAAAGGGTGGGCAATAAGTTTGAAAGGGGGGTTACACAATTTCCAACTGCCGAAGATGAGGTTCATTTAGTTACCTTGGATGATTTGAATATTATTTATGGTGGGTTTGATGAAAACAACTCAATTACCGTGGGGAATATAAGTGTTTCGGAAAGCTTGCCTGCTAAAATAGAATTGGATAAGTTAGTCACGAGGCATTGTGCAATTGTTGGTTCAACAGGAAGTGGTAAATCGAATACCGTCGCAGTGATGTTGGAATCTATTGCAAAAGGAGAATTTAAGAGTGCAAGAATTTTATTAATTGACCCACATGGTGAATATGATGAGACATTAAATAACTACAGCAAGGTATTTAAAGTAAAAGCCGATAAAAGTAAAGGACAATCGGAGTTACATATTCCTTTCTGGGCACTCCCATTTGATGAATTAATGAGGTCTTTTCCTGGAAATCTGAATGATCAACAAAAAGATTATGTTAGAGCAAAAATTCTGGAGAAAAAAATCAATTCAATTCAATATCTCAAGAATAAACCAAACGAAGCTGCTATTACTTCTGATAGCCCAATCCCCTTTAGTCTGAAACAATTATGGTTTGAGTTAGATGATTTTGAGCGACAGACTTTTAGAGAAAACAGAAAACCAGAGACAGTGATACTAAAAAGTCAAGGAAATCCCGATCAACTAAAATCAAATGAATATGAACCAGCTAGCCTTGGAAGCGGTAGTCCGTTTCTTAATCTTCAAGCAAAGGGAATACTTGGATTTTTGGACGGGATGAGAAATAGAATAATAGATCAGCGTTTTAAGTTCTTATATGAACCCGGTGGCTTTATGCCTGATTTAACAGGAAAGGTAAGTAACGATTTAGATTATTTATTATTAGAATGGTTAGGGCATGACAAGACGGTTACTATATTAGATTTGTCTGGCGTTCCATCTATTATAATGTCCTCTATTTCAGGGTCATTATTGAAAATAATGTACGATGCATTATTTTGGGGCCAAAACTTACCTGTTGGAGGGAGAAAACAGCCTTTACTTTTAGTTTTAGAGGAAGCACATAGCTATTTAAAAGCAGGAGAGAATTCAATTTCCTCAAGGACTATTCAGACTATAGCTAAAGAAGGCAGAAAGTATGGAGTGGGATTGCTTTTGGTAACGCAAAGACCAACTGAATTAGATGAGACGGTATTAAGTCAATGTGGTACGTTGATAGCTTTGCGGATGACCAATAAAGGTGATAGGGGCCATGTTTCCGCTGCGGTGCAAGATGAATTATGCGATATGATGGCATTATTGCCGAGCCTAAGAACTGGTGAAGGATTGATTATGGGAGAAGGCGTAAAGATCCCTTCACGTGTTAAATTTGAGAAAATTTCAAAAGCTCCCAGAAGCGTAGACCCTGAGGTGTCTAAGGAATGGCGAAAGGAAAGGCCTGATCGTAAGGAAAGCGATTTTGAAACAACTGTTGATTTATGGCGTAATCAAAAGCTTAATTAAAAAAGGAGTATGTTATGTCTGAGATGAAGATGATTCCTGTAGTTTCTTCAAATATTGAAGGCATTGGGTATAGCGAAGATACACAAATTTTAAGAGTTGAATTCCTTTCAGGAGCAATTTACGAGTATAAAAATGTGCCAATCATGGAATTTGAACAATTAAAAAATGCATCTTCTGCTGGCTCATATCTCCATAGAAATATAAAGAACAATTATCCATATGAAAAAGTAGGATAGTTGCGGGAGACAGCTGGAAACCCATGGCCACCGCCCATCTTAAATCCAGATGATTCTGTAAAATCATAAAAAGGGGGCATTAAATGTCAAGCAAAAACAAAGAAGAAAACAAAGTAACCACAAGCAGCCAATTGTATAAAAACATCAAGGCAATTTTAACAGAGTCGCGGACGCGAGCCATAGGAGCGGTCAATTTTATCATGGTCGAAGCGTATTGGAATGTGGGAAAGCTGATTGTGGAGGGTGAGCAGAGAGGGGAAAAGAGAGCGGGTTATGGTGACTATTTGTTGAAGGATATTTCTAAACGGCTTACATCTGATTTGGGTTCTGGCTTTTCAGAGCAAAGCCTCAGAATCCTGATAATCTGCGGCAATCCTGATTTTCATCAGGACAGGTTCTGCGTCCCATTAACTGACAGAATTATGGAGAAAAGAAGATGATATCTAAATATTCTACAGAAGGGCTAATTGAAGCGGAGTTTCAATCTGGTTCACGGGGTAGAGTTCTTAAAAACAAACTTGGAATTACCGGCAAGAGGAAGATGGATCATCTGGAAACTCAGGCACTTCTTGAGACTCAGGAATACTATTACCGAGTTATCTCAAAAGATGACCCTATCACAAAGGATTTAATCAAAGAAATGCACTATAAATTTTTTGGGAAAATATATGAGTGGGCAGGAAATTACAGGAAGGTAAATTTAAGCAAAGGAGGCTTTACTTGGCCACCTGCCTATCTGGTGGCAAAAAATATGACTGAGTTTGAGAAAGATACCTTGCTTGTCCATACCCCTTGCAAAGCCGGCCATATTGATGATGTGGCAAATTCCATTGCTATTGTTCATAGCGAATTTCTGCTTGTTCATCCCTTTAGAGAAGGAAATGGCAGAATAGCTCGCCTCATTTCTGATTTAATGGCATTACAATCGGATTTTCCTGTTCTGGACTTTGATTTTTCTAAAAGAAGAACCAGAGATAATTACATTAAGGCAGTTACGCAAGGGTATAAACAGAATTATGAGCCACTAAAGTCTCTCATCAAGGAAGTTCTTGTAAAATCAATAGAAGAGTTTGGAAAGTGATTATCTCTTATCTTTGAGCTTTAGAATTTCAGATTTTAGTTCTGGGCAGGAGACACCTTCAATAAGACATGAATTATAAACACTAATCAGCGTCATTTTGCGGCGTATGACGGAATTTTTAAGGTATTTGTTCTGGGTTAGAAGAGACGGTTTGTTCTTTGTTGTATTAGTATCCATACCTTTTCTCCTTGGTTAATTTATTATATATAATAACATAAAAAAGCCCCTATGTCAACTTTTTTAAACAGGTAGCCCATCATGATTATCTCTCTAATTCGCAGATTCAATTATCTATATATGATGACCGGATAGAGGTCTGGAATCCCGGAGGACTCCCGCAACCATTAATTCCTGAAGACCTGAAGAAAAAACATAAATCAATCCCAAGGAATAAACTCCTTGCTGATAAACTGTTTCTGATAAAATATATTGAGCAGTGGGGCAAAGGGACTAATCGAGTAATGGAAGAAATGAAACAGAATAATTTACCTGAGCCGGAATTTCAAAACCTTTCTGGTGGTTTCGAAGTCACTTTAATTGGTCCAGGAAGAACCTTTGAACAAGAAATTGAGAAACAAAAACTTCATGTGCTTGAAATAAACGAAAGACAGAAAAGTGCAATAGAATATTTGAAAGAGAACGAAGTAATTAGTAGAAAGACATATATGAAATTAAACAAAATTTCTAACAAGACAGCGTTTTTGGAACTCAAAAACTTGGTTGAAAAGAATATCATGGTAAAGGAAGGTAAAGGCAGATCTGTAACTTATAGATTAAAAAGGTAACGATTAGGTAACGATTAGGTAACGATTTGATAAAAAATCGACAGTTGTAAATCCATGTCCACTGCCCATCTTAAACCAGGTGATTATAATGGACCCCAAAATTCGGACAGGGAGATATGTTACAATTTAGGCTCAGGAAGGATGTCCATTTTACAATTAATCAATCAATATTTAAGGTAGCCTAAAACTGTAACAAATATAACCCTAATTTCTGTCTTGACAATTGGGTCCACTTCAAAGGGCGATTGAAATTATTGGTGAAGCAGCAAATAATATTCCTGAATCCATTAAAAATCAGCACCCTATTGGAAGGAAGTATGCGCTATGGCCTGCAAAGGATTCTTGTTACTTATTGATTTTCTTGGCTTTTCAGACTTTGTTTTAAAAGAGCCTTTAAAGCATGTTTTAGCTTGGTATGAAGAAACTACAAAAGAATCAATGTCTTGGTTAGATAAAAGAAATGTCAAGCAGAGTGATAATTGTATCTTAAAATGGAATTATCTGTCAGATTCCCTATTCCTTTGGATTGATAATTATGATCGACAAAAGGAAGCAATTTTGCTCCTCGTTTATTATGTAAACCAGATGATTTATACTTTCCCCCCTTACAATAAGAATATACCGTTTGCTCCCATAAGAGGAGCATTGGTTTATGATAGTTTTGAGGTGTCAGAAAAGAAAATTACTGGTAAATATAGAACTGAGACGCAACAACTTGTCACAGGCAAGATAACACATACAGAGGATTACTCCTTATCAAAAGAAATATATATGATCTTGGGCCGTGCCGTAGTTAATGCGGTTAAGTGGGAAAAGGAGCAAAATTGGATAGGAATTTCCATAGCCCCATACTGTGTTAATGATATAGAGGAAAATTATCCAAATGAGTTAGGAATGTTATTAAATTCCAGGCTATTGCATAAATATAAAGTTCCTACAAAAGATAATATTAAATTAACCTATGCTTTCAATGGGATAATGCCTTCTCCTTTTTCTAAAGATATTTTGAGTGAATTAGAAAAAATATTGGCATCATCCCAAGGAAACGCAATAGAAGATAAATACAAAAATACCCTCGATTATGTCAGGTGGATAAAAGAAAATGAATTACATGTCCTTCCTCTTGTTGAATTTTCACTGTGAATATAAACCCAGGGGACGTTGTTAAGTTTACTGATTTATTTATCTCAAAGAGTCGCAGTCTCACCTGTCTGCGTGCCTGCCTGGGGGATAATGGTGGGGGATAATGGAGCGACGGAGTAATATAATCAAGAAAAGAGTAATTATCTTTTAAATTTGCTATTTACTACCACTTTGTATCTTGATTTTACTTCTTGATACCAACCATCAAAGAGAGTGTCCTTTTTTTCTGTAAGGAAGCGGGACTTGATATTTTCTTTCTCTTTTTTAAAATCTTCCTGGGAAGGAAGGATTAGTCTTTCGAGTTTAATAATATGGTATCCTAAAGATGACTTTACTGTTTTACTGATGGAATCTTCTTTTAAAGTAAAAGCTACTTTCATAAAAGCAGGATCTATTTCCCAACCTTGAATAATTTCTTCCTTTAATTTAACCATCTTATTTGGTTCAAAATTAGCAGAGGCCAAGTTTTTAGGGATAATTCCTAAGTATCCTCCTTCTTTTTGGCTAGGAGCATGAGAATATCTCCTGGCTATATCTTTAAAGTTAACCTTCTTATTTTGTAGTTCTTGCCAGATCGATAAAGCCTTTTTATTGGCTATCTTATCAGCTTCTTTAGAGAGAAGCTTAATAATCTCTTCTCTTGCTTCGGATAAACTTTTATATTCTTTCTCTTTTTTCTCTGTAAGTTTAATAATATGGTAGCCAAATTTTGTCTTTACGATATCACTTACTTGGTTAAGTTTTAAAGCAAAAGCTACTTCTTCAAATTCAGGAACCATCGTTTCACGACTAAAATAACCTAAATCTCCTCCCTTATCTTTACTAGGGCAGGCTGAATATTCTTTAGCTAATTTAGAAAAATCTTCTCCTTTTTTAATCATTTCTAAGATCTTAGTAATCTTCTCTTTAGCTTTTTGGTTTTCAATCTTACTGGCTTTAGGGCTAAGCTTAATTAATATATGGCTTGCTCTAATTTGCAGGGGTTTAGTAAATTTATGTTTATTTTTGGTGTAGTAAGTATTGATCATTTCTTCAGTTAAACATTTCTTAGGATCAATTAAGATATGGTAAAGAGATGCCCGAACATACTCTTTTTGATAAAAATCAAATAGTTCTTTTGGGCTAACTTTCACTTGTTCTTTAATAAGCTCTTCGAGCTTTTGAATCGTTAAGCTATTTTTAATTCTTAGTTCTTGGCTATGCCACCAAGCAGCAGGGGCATTTTTTATATAATTATTATAAAAATTCACATCAAATTTACCTTCTTTATCGACAAAAGATTTTTTAATTTGATCAATTATCTCTTGGTCGCTTACTTTAATCCCTTGTTGATGAGCTTCGTTTAATAAGATATGATTATGAATTATATTTTCTACAATAGTCTTTTCTAATTTCAAAAGCATGTCTTTATTAAGACTAACTTTATATAAATTTTGATAAATATCTAAGTATTGTTGATACAAGCTATTAAATTCAGCCGGAGAGATTTCAGTATCATTAATAGAAGCGATCATTGGCTCAGATGATGATTGATAAGTCTTCATTCCCCAAACAAGAAATATAGTCCCTACAAAAGCTACTATTACTATCCATAAGACAACCTTTGTCTTTTTTCTAAGAAGACGTAACATAAATCTCCTATAAATAAAAATATAAGTAAAAATATAAATAAAAAGTTAATAAAGGATATATTATTAATAAAGGATATATTAGATTAAAGGAAAGACTTAAAGTAAGGCTTTTTTCTAAGATAGAGAAGTTTTATTTCAAAAGGAAGATTATTCCTTAATGTCTTTTATCCTTTCATCTTTTAGGTCATCTTTTAGACTTTCAAGTGACTTATCTCTTTCTCTATTCCACTTGACCCAAGAGTCTAAACCTATTGCTTCTTGATCGATTTGAGATTTTTTATAACTTCCATCAGGTGAGATAGTTATCCGTTCCATCTCCTTCACTATTTCACACCACTCCTGGCAAGAAACTTCATGATAAGGCTTGGCTGTTTCTTCGTAAGTTTTAGCTATTTCATATAATCCTTCTTTTTTCTCTATTTTTGTTTCTTTTTTAGGAGGAAGGTTATTTACCCTTACTTCTCCTTGGTAAACATTAACAGAGGTTGAAGAATCTTCCATTACTTTAGCACTAAGGACAGTTCCTCGAATTCCTGCTACCGCAATGGGGGACATTATTTTTATCCTGGCATCTCTATCAATAAGTTTTAAAGTCTTAATCCAGATATCTCCAAACAAGATATTTAATAAATTTTCTTTTTCCTTATTATCTTGAAGATTATCTTGAAGTTTTGAGATTTCTACAGTAGTTAATTCTCCTAAGCGAACTACCGAGAAATTAGAAAGCAAGATTTCAACTAAAGAATCTTTCCATGTCTTTATTTTATCGTGCTTGGAAAGAATTAAGTCAATCTTGGCTTTCTTCCAGGTGGTTTCTCCTTTTTTTTGAACTTCGACTGTCCCAACCAGAAAGGTAATCTTAGTAGTTAGAGAGGTTGTCTCTTGAGAATAAGAAAGGGGAAAGCTTAGGAAGTAACTGATCATTGTCCATATTAAGAGAGGCAATAATTTTTTTCTCATAACTTCAAAATACCATAGACTTTTACATTTTGCAAGTATTTTATTGTCTATGAATTTGAAAAAAATCATAGACATCATAGACTGCGTAGGAGCTGCCACGAAGAAGAAAGCAGTTTTCTCTTCGATGAGGTGAGAGCCAAGAAATGCGAGCAAGTCCGAGTATTCTTGAGCGTCATAAGGGCGAAGCTCTTGTAGAAGATAGTTTCGAGCAGTGGCCAGGGCTAACTTAAGTAAGTCTTTTCTTTGCTTTTGATAAGAGAAGTAATAAAATTGTTCACTGGTACTTCTAATCCTTCTTCTTTAGCTAATCTGACAATGGCTCCATTTAAAGCCTCAATCTCTGTCTTTTTCTGGTTCTTAATGTCTTGCCTCATAGAAGCATGGTGAAAAGCAGTGGGAGGAATTTGTTTATTTATTAAATAATCAAAATATTCTTCTGGTCTTTCCCAAAAGAATTCTATCTTTTTAATTTTAGCCACCATAAATATCTCTTTGCAGATATCTAGCATAATCTTCCTGGTTTCTTGATAAGCTCCTAATTCACCATAAGTAACTTCGAGGATAGCGGCTAAGCCATTTAAGCTACAATTATACAATACTTTTGCCCAAAGATATTTATTTATCTCTTTAGTTGCCTGACAAGGAATGCCGGAAGTAGAAATAATTTGGGCTACTTCTTCTAACTTCTCAAAAGAAATAACGTTATCTATACTTCCTAACATTACTTGATCAGCATAGACAGTTACCTTGACATGGCCAGGACTTTCTACTTTTGCCCCAAATATTACTCTAGCGGCAATAATCTTCTCTTTTTCTACTAAGCTAGAAATTATCTCGAGATTACCTAAACCATTTTGTAAGGAAATAATATATGAAGATTCTTTAATTACTGGTAAATATTCCTTAACTATCTTTTCTGTGTCGTAAGACTTGACACAAATTAAGACTAAATCAAAACTTTTTTGGCTATTTCTTAAAATTTCTTCCAAATTTAAGCCAAGTATTAAGTTTTGAGTAATTAGATATTCTCCCCAAATTCCTGAAATCTTTAATCCTTGTTGCTTAATTACCTCCAGATGAGGTAGTTTTCCCACCAAGGTTACTTGATGGCCACTCTTAGCCAAAAAACCACCAAATACTGAACCAATTGCTCCTGTGCCTAAGATTAATATCTTCATAAACTCTTGATATTTTTGTAGTTAAAGATGCTTTTTGAAACTAAGGAAGTAATGCCTGTTACTTTTTTGATTTAGGTTTGATTATGACTAAAGATAGATTATTTTTTTCAAAATACTTCAAGGCAATTTTCCGTAAGTCATCCTGACTTACTTTATTCACTAATTCCTCTATTTTTTTACTATAATCATATCCTAAACCTAATACTTCATTGCTGGCCATTTCCATAGCCTTGGCTTCATTAGACTGAAGTCCTAATATCTTACTGGCTATGATATCTTTCTTAGCTTTATTTAATTCTTCCTCCATGACATCTTCTTCTTTTAATCTTTCAATCTCTTTAAATATACCTGAGATAGCTTCATCTACCTTATCTTCTGTCGTGCCAATATAAAAAACATAAGCTCCTGGATCATTTCCTATAAAAGAAAAAGTTCCTAGATAATAAGCTAGCCCTTTCTTATCCCTTAATTCGTAAAAAAGACGGCTTCCTTGTCCATTAAGAATGGAAGATAAGACCTCAAAGATTAACATATCAGGATGATTCATTGGAACAATATGGTATCCAAATAAGATTAAAGTTTGTTCTTGATCTCTGCTTTCTACTAGCTTACAAAATTCTTTTTGAGGTTCTTCTTTGGGGGTAATTATCTTTATTTTTTCTGAAAGGTTTAAAGGAGCAAAAGCTTTCTCTGTTTTTCTTACTACTTCTTCTTCGTTTACCTCTCCAGAGATGGATAAGATCATATTAGAAGCACAGAAGTATTTTTTATGAAAATCAATGATATCTTTTTGCTTAATATTTTCTACGCTTTCCTTACTTCCGGCGTAATAAAATCGGTAAGGATGCTTTTTCCATAGGGCTTCTCTAATCATCTTCTTTCCGGCTTCAAATAAGCTGTCTTGTTGACTTAAGATTAAAGACAAGCTGGCCTTTTTTTCTTTTGAGATCTCTTCTTCTAAAAAGATAGGATAACAAATCACCTCACTTAAGATTTCAAGCCCTAAATCAAGATCTTCTTTTAAGATATTTACTTGACAGCCAAAATAATTATTGACCGAGTAAGTCTCAATCCTTCCCCCTGCCAACTCTATTTTTTTACTAATTTCTTGGGCTGATTTATGAGTAGTTCCTTTTAAGATTAGAGAATTAGTTAAATGACAAAGGCCATTATTTTCTTTGTTTTCTAATCTTACTCCACCAAGAAACATTGCGTTTAAACATACCACGGGGTTAGCCTTATTTTCTTGGAGAAGTAAAGTTATCCCGTTAGAGAGCACTCTTTTGGTAATTTTATTTGGGAAAGAAGATCTTAAGTGGTCTTCTTTCCCAACCTTACTTCCTTTAGGGGTAATCAGGGCTAAAGTTAAATTGTCTTTATTTAAGTACCTCTTAACTACTTTTTGGATATCTTCATTGGTTACTTTATTAATTTCTTCTATATATTTTAAGTTAAACTCAACATTACCGGTAAAAAGTTCATTTAGAGCTAATTCTTGGGCAATACCTTCCATGGTCTCTTTTGAAAATATTTGAGAAGCAAGTATTTTCTTCTTTCCTTTCTTTAGCTCGTCTTCTAAGACTCCTTTAGTCTTAAGTTCTTCGATAATACTTAAGATTTCCTGGATGGCTTTCTCCTTATTTTTAATCTCTAAAGTAGCTTTTATTCCAAAAAGACCAGGGTGATTAGGAGTCCAAGAGAAGGTAGAGACATCATAAACTACTTGTTTTTCTTCTCGTAGTATTTTATTAAATAGAGAAGAACTGCCTTCACTTAAGATTGAAGATAATAAATCTAAAGCATAAAGATCATCACTTTGAATACTTGGTCCGTGATAACCCATCATTAAATAGACCTTACTTACTTCTCTTTCTTCTTCTATTGTTTTTAATCCTAATTGTCTTGGTTCTTCTGGAAGATAAGGAGGAAGAGAAAGAGAGGGCTTTAAGTTAGAAAAATACCTCTTTACCTTATCAAAGGCTTGGTTGGTTTTTATGTCTCCTGTTAAGACTAAGGCTAAGTTAGAAGGAAGATAAGTGTCTTGGTAATGCTTTATTAAATCTTCACGGGTCAGTTTTTCAAAATTTTCTTTAAGACCAATAATGGGGTATTGATAAGGATGAAGAGAGTAAGCGGTTGACCATAAAAGTTGAGATAGATACCGTTCATGGTCATCTAAATTCATATTTATTTCTTTAAGAATAACTTCTCTCTCTTTTTCTAATTCTTGAGGCTCGAAGGTAGGATTTATTAAAATATCAGCCAGAATATCAATAGCTCTTTCATAGTAAGCCTTTGGAAGGCTAATCGAGTAGCCGGTGTAGTTATGAGAAGTAAAACCATTTAAGTCTCCTCCTACTTCTCTGATCGTATTAGCAATTTGGGTGGTAGTTCTCTCTTTAGTTCCTTTAAAAAGCAGATGTTCAATAAAATGAGAAATACCAGAACCCAAATATTTCCCTTCATCGGCGCTTCCTTTTTTTAGCCACAAAGAAACCGATACAACGGGAGAAGAATGAACTTCTTTTATGATTACCGTTAAACCATTACTTAAAGTAGTCTTAAATGTTTCATCTTTTTGGGAAAGAGTAGAGTAAACTTTAGGAATAAGGAAGAGATTAAAGAGGAAAAGAGTAGTAAAGACTGTCTTTAAGAAATGCTTTTTATTAATTTTTATCTTCTTTCCTTCTGAAGGATTATAGAATTTACGACTGGACCAAGTGACGATTAAGTCAAAGGAGAATTATTTAATTAATGTCTACCTTTCTTCTTTTTAACCTTTTTCAAGCAATACAAATCTTCTCTTTCTCTCTCGGTAAGGACTTCTTTAATAAAATTTATATCTTTTACTATCGAGGGAATTAATACCTCTTCCATGGCATTAACTCTTCGGGTGGTTTTCTGGATCTCTTCACCTAATTTTCTTAACTTTACCTCTAAAGGTGCGATATTTACTACATGCTCTACTACCTCTTCAAAGGAAGCAGCTACCTCATCAATGCGGAAGCTGGTGCTTATTAAAGAGTATCCTCGTTCATTTACTTTTCTCTTGACGGGAATCTTCTTTATTTGGGGAATCTTTACTCCCCAAAGATTCTTTTTTTCTACTTCTAAGTTAAGATCTCTTTTGCAGACAAAAGAAGTAGAACGAATCTTTTGCTGTCCGTCTATAGATAAAGCTATAATTAACATGGAAATAGCTTTATTTAAATCCATATTTAGGCTTTTTCGGCTATTAATAAGATTTCTTGTTTCTTGAACAAATTCTTTAACCAAGACATCTCTCTTTTTTTTGAGAAGATCTCTTCCATGAAGAGTTATCTTTAACTGACCTTTTCTCATTAGTAAATTCATTCTGGTAGGACTTACTTGTTCCATAGCTACCTCATAAATTATTTTAAGACTCAACTTTGGCAAAAACTTTGCTAAAATATTCCCTTATGTAAAATTAAAAATCAAATAGCAAATGTCAAAATTACATATCAAAATGTAAAATTACTTTTTCCCTTTCAGTGTTAAAATACTTGAGGCAAAGATATTTGC
>JAHJRX010000037.1 GCA_018830565.1 bacterium
ATAAGAAAGGTGCATATTCTTCCATTGGATCACCCTTGGAGGAAGTTTAAAATAAACCCATATAAAAGATCATTTTTATCTAATACAAAATAGGACATTTCTATTTAACGGAAAACAGGACATTTTCATTTTGCTGTTACATATTAAAGAAGATACCCCACCTAAAGAACTTTGGGAAATTAATTTAGTCAGTAAGCCCTCTTGACCTTTTAGAGGAGGAAGAAAGGTGGTAGAAGCTTCATAAATTTTAGGCATAGAAAGACTGATTACTACACTTAGGATAGTAGCAAAGAAGGATAAGCTGATAATTAAATTCTTATACTTAGCGATGACCTTAAGATAATCAATAATAGATACTTCTTCTTCTAATGAAGATAATCTTAGATTATTTTCCATCAGTTCATCTCTTTTGTTGGTGTCCCTATTCATTTTCTCAAATTTTAATCACAAGCCTAAGCTCTCCCCTATCTTCCGTGAAGAATTTTTAGATATTTCCAAAGCTCGATAATTTTTTCTGAAGTACCTTGATTTTCTTTGGCTACTTGATAAGCATTTAATCCTAAATTAAGCCGTGTCTCCTCCTTAAGAAGCAGATCTTTTATAATATCTTTTAAATATAGCTTATTTTCTACTTGAAGACAAGCATCTTTTTCTTTGAATAACTCCACCAGATCACTAAAGTTCTCCATATAAGGACCAACAATCATCGGCTTTTTAAGAAAAGCTGGTTCAATAATATTATGTCCTCCCACTGGAACAAAAGATCCACCAATGATAACGATCGTGGCTAAATGATAAAATTTTATTAAATCTCCTATGGTATTAACGATAATAACCTCAGCCTCTTTTTTTGAGTCTTGGGGATATTTAAAGAAAGAGATCTTTTTATGCTTGAGAATACTTTCTATCTCTATTATTCTCTCTAAGTGTCTTGGAGCGATAATTAATCTTAAGTTGATAAAATCTTTTTTTAAAAGAGAAAAGGTCTCGATAAATAATTCTTCTTCTCCTTTATGGCTACTACCTACAACTATAATTTTATCTTGTTTAGATAAAGATAAAGAGACTAATAAATTTTCTTTCTCTTGTTCTGTCCATTTAAGATAAACTTGATCAAATTTAGAATTTCCATAAATCTTTACTTTTTGAGGGTTTGCTCCTAAGGAGATAATATTTTTTAAGGCTCCCTCTGATTGCATGCAAAACATCGTGTGCTTATCTAATACTTCTCGGCTAAATTTCTTAGGAATAATTCGGTATTTACTAAGGCTTTTTTTAGAAATTCTCCCATTGGCTAAAATGATAGGAATGTTCATCTTATTAGCCAGATATAAAAAGTTTGGCCAAATTTCAGTTTCTAAGATGATAATTAGAGAAGGATTAATCTTTCTTAAGAAATTCTTTACCACCCAGTAAATATCAAAAGGAAAGTAAAATAAGAGGTTTATCTCTTCTATCTTTTTGGAAGCTATTTCAAAGCCAGTCTTAGTCCAGACAGAAAGAACAATATTCTGATCAGGAAAGGCTCTTTTAGTTTCTTTAATAATGGGCTGTGCCGCTAAGACTTCTCCTACTGAAACAGCATGAAACCAGATACACTTGGAAAAAGAAGAGCTTTTTTTAGAAAGCACTCCTAATTTTTCTAAGATATGGCTCTTTTGATGAAGAATTTTTGATTTAATAAATAAGTAAGGTAAGTATAAAAGAGAGGCTGTGATTATTAAGATATTATAGATTAGATAAGAATAACTCACTTTTTATTTTTTACTTCCCCAATCTAACTTAGTCCTTAGGATTTCAAAAAAACTTCTCTTGGGAGGATGAACTAATAAAGTTTTTTGAGGAGCTTTAGTGATAACAATACTATCCTGGCTTTTTAAAGAAAGACCTTCTTGTCCATCACAAGTTAGATTAAGGTCTTCATACTTAGAGATAATCTTAATTAAGATAGCCTGATCAGCCGTAAAGACCATGGGACGATGGGTAAAAGAATGAGGACAAATAGGTGTGACCATCAGAACATCTAAGCTTGGATAGATAATTGGCCCTCCAGCCGATAAAGAATAAGCCGTAGAACCAGTAGGAGTGGAAACAATAATACCATCAGCCAAATAAGTAGCTACATATTCATCCTCAATAAATAATTCAAAGTTTATTAATCGAGCTAAAGAACCTTTGCTTACTACCGCATCGTTTAAAGCATAAAAGATAGCCATATTTTCACCATCCCTCATTACTTTGGCTTCTAACATAATTCTATAATCAACAGCATATTCACCTTTAAGGACTTTTTCTAAAAAAGGATAGATTTCTTCTTTAGTCACTTCAGTTAAAAAGCCAAGTCTTCCTAAGTTTATACCTAAGATAGGAATCTCTATTCCCTTTAAAAATTTTACGGTATGAAGAAATGTACCATCCCCTCCTAAGGCAATGATGAGGTTTAATCTTTCTAATTCTTCTTCACTTAAAATTTGTCCTTGGCTTAAAGTTAAATTTAATTGATTTAATACTTCTTTTGGGAAAAAAACTTGACAATCCTTTTCCATGAGCCAAAAAGCTAATTCTCTGGCTATAACAAGAGCATTTTCCTTCTTTAAATTAACGATTAAGCCTATTCTTTTCATTAAACTCATTACCCAATAGGGACAACTAATCACTTACCTTAATCATTAAACTCATTTTTTTTCATTAAACTCATTACCTAATAGGGACAACTAAGCACTTACCTTAATCTTTAATCATTTCTCTAATCTTAGTGATAATTCCTTGGGGAGTTAAATTATATCTTTCATAAAGAACTTGGTTATTTCCATGCTCAATAAATTTATCAGGAAGATTAATCCTCTCTACCACCAAATTACCAATATCTCCTTCTTGGAAAATCTCCAAAAATAAACCCTTTAATCCCCCTTTATTAATATGATCTTCAATGATTACTACTTTTTTAATGGTCTTGACTAAAGATAAAATAAGCTCCTTATCTAAAGGCTTTATAAATCTTAAATTTACTACCGTAATATTAACTCCTTCTTCTGCTAAATAATTAGCTGCTTGCCAAGAAGGGTAGACCATATTTCCTACCGCAAAAATAACTGCTTTTTCTCCATGGCAAAGAACTTCTGCTTTTCCGTAAACAATCTCTTCTGTCTCTTTATTAAACTCAAAAGGACTTCCCTTGGGAAAACGAATAGCTATTGGCCCTTTAAAATTTAAAGCCCATTTCAACATTGCTCTTAATTCTTCTCCATCCTTAGGAGAAATGATATTCATATTAGGAATATGGCTTAGATAAGCAATATCAAACACTCCATGATGAGTAGGTCCATCCTCGCCTACTAAACCAGCTCGGTCAATAACAAATACTACCGGCAGATTTGCCAAACAAACATCATGAAGAATCTGATCATAAGCTCTTTGCAAGAAAGTAGAATAAATAGCTACTACTGGTTTAAATCCTTCCAAAGCCAAGCCACTAGCAAAACTAACCGCATGGCTTTCGGCAATTCCCACATCATAGAATCTACCAGGAAACTTATCTTGAAAGCTTAAAAGACCTGTGCCTTCAGCCATAGCCGCTGTAATCGCCACAATCTTATCGTCTCGATAAGCTTCTTCTACTAAAGCATTCCCAAAAATCTGAGAATAAGTTTCTTGATGATTAGTCTCTTTTGGCTGACCTGTCTTTATATCAAAAGGGGAGCTTCCATGAAACCAAGAAGAATTTACCTCTGCTGGCCGGTATCCTTTGCCCTTTTTAGTAATAGTGTGTAAAATAAGAGGTCCTTTTAACTTAACGAGGTTCTTTAAAGTTTCTATTAGTTCAGGAAGATTATGGCCAGAGATGGGTCCAAAGTAACGAAATCCTAATTCTTCAAAGAAAGCTCCTGGAACTAATAGATTTTTTACCCCTTCTTCTACTTTCTTAGCTATCATATTCATCTTTTGCCCAAGGACAGGAATATTTGAAATAAGCTCTGTGAGGTCATTTTTTAACTTATTATAAAGAGGAGTAGTAATGATCTTATTAAGATAAAAAGATAAAGCTCCTACCGTGGGTGAGATACTCATTTCATTACTATTTAAGATAACCATGATATCTTTCTTCAGATGTCCCCCATGGTTTAAAGCTTCAAAAGCTAATCCATTAGCAATACTGCCATCTCCAATTAAAGCAATAACTTTGTAATCTTTCCCAGAAAGATCCCTAGCCAGAGCTATTCCCAAAGCTATAGAAATGGAAGTGCTACTATGCCCTGTATTGCAGATATCATGAGAGCTTTCTTCTCTTTTGGGAAAACCAGAAATTCCTCCGTACTTTCTTAAGGTCTTGAACTTCTCTCTTCTTCCTGTCAAGATCTTATGAGCATAAGATTGATGTCCTACATCCCAGATAATTTTATCTAAAGGAGAATTAAAGACATAGTGTAAAGCTAAAGTTAATTCCACTACTCCTAAGCTAGAAGAAAGATGTCCTCCATTTACCGAAACAACATCCACCATCAGACTTCTTATCTCTTCAGCTAATACCTCTAACTCAAAGATACTCAATCTCTTAAGATCATGGGGGGAATTTATTTGATCTAATAATTTACCCATCATTTTGAATTTTTAAGCAAGAATAAGAAGATGCTTATTTAAAAAGACATCATCAATATTGCTAAGATTTGAACGTTTATGTTAATAGTTTCTATACTCAATAAACTTAGCTATTTCTCTTAAAGGGTCAGCTTTATAGTCAAAGCTTTCTAAAGAAGAAATGGCTTCTTTGCATAATTGCTTAACCCATTCTTTAGACTCTCCTATTCCATAGACCACCGGATAAGTTAATTTATTTTTAGAGATATCATTATGAACGTTCTTCCCTATTCTTTCTTTGTCTCCCTCTACATTTAAAATATCATCAACAATTTGAAAAGCTAACCCAATATATTCTCCATATTGGGTTAATAATCGGAGTTGACCTTGATCGCCATTACCCAAAAGAACCCCTGCCCGCAAAGAACCACAAACTAAACTTCCTGTCTTATGAGTATGAATATATTGAAGAGTAGGAGCATCAATAGAATTTTCCGAAGTAACATCTACCACCTGACCTCCAATCATTCCAGAAGCGCCAACAGCAAAAGCTATCTCGTGAATAATCTTTAAGGTTAAAGCAGCATCAATCTTTCCAGCTAAACCTTGTTCAGTAATAATTTGAAAAGTCAATGTTAAAAGAGCATTACCAGCTAAAATAGCTACCGCTTCTCCAAATTTTTTATGACAAGTGGGTTTGCCTCGACGATAATCATCATTGTCTAAACTTGGAAGATCATCATGGATTAAAGAATAAGTATGAACTAATTCCAAAGCACAAGCAGAAGAAAGGACATCTTTAGCTTTTCCTCCCACTGCTTCACAAGCTGAGATAGCTAAGATAGGCCGAATTCTCTTTCCTCCAGCAAACACACTATAACGCATCGCCTTATGAATAACCGAAGGATAAGTAGTCTCAGGAGGTAAATAGCTCTCTAGAGCTTCTTCTATCTCTTTCTTTAAAGAAGATAGATATCTTTCAATGACTAACAAATTAACCTCTCTCTAAAATCAACTTCCTTAATAACTAGATCTCACCTGAAACCTCAAAAGTTTTCTTTTCTAGGCTACCATCTTCGTTAAACTTAGTTAAAATTTCTATCTTCTTAGAAACCTCGTTTAGTTTATCTTGACAAATTGCAGAGAGTTTTATACCTTCTTCAAAAAGTTTTAAAGACTCTTCTAAGCCTAATTCATTCTCCTCAAACTGCTTGACAATCTTTTCTAAACGATTAAGAGCTTCTTCAAATTTTACTTTCTTCATCGCTATCCCTCTTAATTTCATTAACTTTGGCTAAAACTTCTCCTTTATGCAGCTTAACTCTAATACTATTATCCTTTTTTACTTGAGAACTGTCTTTGATAATCACATTTTCTGGATATAAATAAGTAATACTATAACCTCGCCCTAAAGTTTTTAAAGGAGAAAATGAATCTAATTTTTCTATAAAAAGATTGGTCTTAAATTGAATTTCTTGAAACTTATGACAGAAAATATTTCTAACAAGAGATCTTCTTTGTTCTAGATCTTGTTTGCGAAACCCTAAGAGGTATCTTTGTGGAAATTTAAAAATCTTATCTTCTTGACTGATAAAAAGTCTATTTTTCCAGGTTTCAATCTTTCGTGAAAAATTAAAAGAGATTGTATTTAAATAATGATCAAGATATTGTTGAATTTTATCTATCTTATAGTAAGGTCTTTTAAAAAGAATAGAATTTTGGCAATTTTTGTAGCTAAGGTTTTTTTTAACCAGAGTACTTTTTGTTCGGCTAATAATAAAAGTTTTAAAAGATTTAATTTTTTGAGATAATTCTTTCTTGTTCTTGGTAAGAATTTCTGCAGCAATAGAAGGAGTAGCCGCCCGTAGATCAGCTACAAAATCAGCAATCGTAAAATCAGTCTCATGTCCTACCGCTGAAATAATAGGGATACGAGAGTGATAAATAGCATAAGCTAATCTTTCATCATTAAATGACCATAAATCTTCAACCGAGCCACCTCCTCTGGTCAGGATAATTACTTCCATTTCTTCAATCTTATTTAAGATATTGATGGCTTGAATAATCTCTACTACTGAACCTTCTCCTTGAACTTTTACCGGAACTATTAAGATTTCTATATTTGAAAAACGACGTTTAATGACACTTAAAATGTCTCTAATCGCTGCACCAGTAGGAGAAGTTACTATTCCTATCCGTTGAGGGATCATCGGGAGAGCTCTTTTATGTTTAGGGTCAAATATCCCTTTTTTCTCTAAATCTTTCTTCAGCCTTTCAAAAGCTTCATAAAGTACCCCTGCTCCTGTACTTTTAAGATAGTCAACAATAATTTGATACTCACCCCGTGGCTCGTAAATACTTATCAATCCATAAACAACTACATTTAATCCATCCCTTAGTTTAAGATTCATTTGAGAAGCTTTACTCTTAAAGATAACCGCCTTTATTTGACTTTCTTGGTCTTTTAAGGAAAAATAAATATGCCCTGAAGTATGAATGTGTAAATTTGAAATTTCACCTTTTATCCAAACACTTGTAAAATTATTCTCTAATAATTTTTTTATTTCTTTAGTAATTTCAGTAATGGTATAAATATATTGATTATCGTTTTCTTTCATGGAATGGTTTTATTCTTCTTCTGAAAGAGACCGGATAGCTAAACGAATCGCTGTCCTCTGCATTCCATCAATCTCAATATCTCTAAAGGCTGGAATACAGACTAAATCTAACCCACTAGAAGCAACAAAGCCACGAGCAATGGCAATAGCTTTAATAGCTTGATTTAATGCTCCAGCTCCAACCACTTGTATTTCTACATGAGCTTTTCGATTCTTAAATATTCCTGAAATAGCTCCGGCTACTGCATTAGGGCTAGATTTTGAAGATACTTTAATAAGTTCCATCCCCACCTCTTTTAATAAGCTAATTATTGACAACTAAACACTGACAATAAAGATAACCGTAAGCGCTTATTTCTGAATTACTGATCATACTTTAACTTGTAATCTTTCAATATGAGTAGCTATCCCCTGCTCATGATCTATATCAACAATTACTCCACAAAAACACCCTTCTCCTTTGGTGGCTACTTCTAAACGTAAATTCATTTGAGTAAGAAACCTCTTGATAACTATATCTTTTTTAACTCCTATTATTGAGTCCACAGGACCGGTCATACCTACATCAGTAATATAAGCTGTTCCTTCTGGTGATATTTTTTCATCTGCTGTTTGAACATGAGTATGAGTTCCTAATATAGCTGCCACTTTTCCATCTAAATAGTAACTAAGAGCTATTTTTTCTGAGGTAGCTTCACTATGGATATCAACAATGATATTCTTAGTATATTTATTAAGGTTAGCAACTTCATCTTTGGTAACAAGGAAAGGACAGTCTAAAGTAGATAAAAATACTCTTCCTAAGGTATTGATTATTCCCAAAGTTAAACCACTTTTAGAAGTAATAACCACTGATCCATTTCCTGGTACTCCAGCCGGATAATTTATAGGTCTTAAAAGGTGAGGTTCCTGATCTAAGATTTCAAGAACCTCCTTTTTGCTAAATATATGATTACCAGTCGTTAAAACATCAATTCCTAAAGAAAAAAGACTATCAGCTATTTTAGAGGTAATACCAAATCCACCCGCCGCATTTTCTCCATTAGCCACAATGAAGTCAAAATTATGCTCTTTTTTTAACTTAGGAAGATAAGTAGCAATAGTTTTACGACCACACTCTCCTACTACATCTCCAATAAACAAAACTTTCAATTATTGCTCCCAATTTTACTTGGCATATTCGACTACTCTGGTTTCTCGAAT